>CAINDV010001054.1 GCA_903847485.1 uncultured Verrucomicrobiota bacterium | reverse complement strand
CCGCAAGGCCGTGCTACCGACGCTGACCGCACTCAACGCCCAAGACTCGGGCCACCCGTATTGGCCCGGGAAGCAATTGAATTTCCGCCTGGGCCAGCGCGGGAAGTTGGCAGTGAAAATGAAGGTGCCGACCGGTTAGCGTGCCTCGATCGCCTCGCCGGCTGGCGCAACGGCCATATTAGGCACCGGGGGGCAAAGCCCGCGCGGCCGGTCCCCATCAGGGGAAATGAACTCGCCTTTGTTTCCCGCAAAACACCCCCCTGATTCTGAGGTCTGAACCTCGCACGGCTCCGCGCTTCATGGCGTCGGTGTCAGTCCCGGTCTGGCTCGGGGCAAGGCGAGGATCATTCTCGACGAAAATCATTTCGCCCGCCTGCAACAGGGGGAGATTTTGATCTGTCCCTATTCCAACCCCTTGTGGATGCCCTTGTTCATAACCGCCGCGGCGGTCGTGTCCGAAACTGGCGGAGCCGCGTCCCACGCTGCGATCGTTGCCCGCGAGTATGGCATTCCCGCGGTGATGTCGGTCACTGGCGTGACCCACCGCATCCGCGACGGGCAGGAGATTCAGGTCGATGGCAACACCGGGATCGTGACCGTGCTGATCGTCGGCGGCGCGAAGGCGAGCTGAGTTTGCCCCCGTCGCCTTTGCCGTTCAAGCGCCGCCAAATCGATTTCGACCGGATGAATAAACCCCATCCCCTCGGTTCTTTTGCAGCGAGTAACGCGATGGGGCTATTCACTTAACGCAACTAAACGGGCTTACCGGCGCTCTCGCTGAGGTTTCGTTCACGGAATCCCAAGAAGCTGAGTTCGCCTGGAAGGGGCGCGGTAAAGCCCATCTGGGCGCGTCTGCGACGACGTTGCGAATGTCGTCACGAAGGCTTTAGGTTGAGTCAAGTGCATAGCCTCATTCGGTTGAAGCGCCGACTACACGATGAGCCGGAGTTCGGCGCTCCGCGCGCACGGCTGGCGCTGACCGCCTGGGGCGCAGTGAGCTTTTCTTTGGCAACCGCTCATGGTTCGTCTATGCTAGCGGCCTCAGTCGAACCTGAGACGCCTTTAACCTTAACCTGAATACGCTCATGCAAATCACCAAGCAGCTCGCCATTTTTCTTGATAACCGCCCCGGCACACTGGCCCGGGTCTGTGAGACGATCGCGCAAGCCGGCATCAATATCTACGCCATCACCACCAGCGACACGGTGGATCACACCGTCGTCCGGCTCGTCGTCAGCGACTACCAGAAGGCGATGTCCATTTTTGAGGAATACAGCGCGCTGGTGGTGGAGGACGATGTCTTGATGATCGAGGGCGACAACAAACCCGGCTCTCTGGCCGCCATTTGCCAGAAGCTGGCCGCCGCGCGGGTGAACATCGAATACTGCTACTGCGCCACCAGCCCAGGCTCGCGGAAAGGGTTGCTGATCCTGCGGGCCTCGAACGCGGTCAAGGCGCTGAAGGCGTTGAACAGCTAACCCCCCAACCGCCACCGTCGGCGCGTGGCCTCCGGAGGCAGCCATGAACGTGCTGCCGGCATCTTGTCGGCAGTCCCGGTGCCTTGGCAGGCCAGCCGCCCGTGGCAGACAACTATGAACCATCCCTTGCTCCTCGAAATCAACACCCGCTGCTGGCTGCACGAGTTGTCCAGCTTGGCTGGGCGCACGCTCACCCTGGCAGAAGTGCCGGCGGCGGAATTTGTCCGCTGGACAAATCTGGGCTTCACCCACCTCTGGCTGATGGGTGTCTGGGAAACCAGTCCGCGCAGCCGGGCCGTGGCCTTGGAAACGCCGGAGTTGCGCGCCGAATTCGACCGGGCGCTGCCGGATTGGCGGGACGTGGACGTGGCCGGCTCGCCCTACGCCATTGCCGGGTACCGAGTCTCTGACGCGCTGGGCGGCGAGGCGGCACTGAAGCAATTTCGACAGCGCCTGCTGGATCACGGGCTGAAGCTGGTGCTGGATTTCATCCCCAACCATCTCGGGCTGGATCATCCCTGGCTGCGCGAGCACCCGGAGTTTTTCGTGCAAAGCCCCAGCCCCGTCCCGGAGAGCTGGCGGCTCGAGACGGAGCAGGGCGCGGTCTGGATCGCCCACGGCAAGGATCCGCATTTCCCCGCCTGGACCGACACGGCGCAATTGGACTACCGGCGGATCGCCACGCGCGAGGCGGTGCGGGCCAAATTGGAATCGGTGGCCGCGCGTTGCGACGGCGTGCGCTGCGACATGGCAATGCTCGTGTTGAACGATGTTTTCGCCAGCACTTGGGCCGCGTTTCCGGGCGGGCTGGCACCGGAAATGGAGTTTTGGGCGGAAGCCATTGTCGCCGTGAAGCGCGAGCGGCCGGATTTTCTGTTGGTGGCGGAGGCTTACTGGGGCTTGGAAGCACGACTGCAAACGCTCGGATTTGATTTCACCTACGACAAGCCCTTGTGCGATCTGCTGAGCGAATCCCGCACCGCCGACGTGCCGCGCCATTTGCTTGAAACGCCACCGGGCCGCGTGGAGGCCAGCGTGCATTTCCTGGAAAACCACGACGAGCCGCGCATCGTGAGCCGGCTGGACTTTGAGGCGCACCGGGCGGCCGCGCTGGTGGTGCTGGGGCTGCCGGGTTTGCGCCTGTTGCACGACGGCCAGATAACCGGCGCACGCATCCACACGCCGGTGCAATTGGCGCGGCGCTTGGCGGAGCCGCCGGAGCCGAACCTGACACGTTTTTATCAAGAGACGCTCACCGTGCTGGCGGACAACGACGTGGGCCGCGGCCAGGGGGTGCTGCTGCGAGCGCGGTCGGCCTGGCCGGGGAACGCTACTCAGGAGAACTTCGTGCTCGTCCAATGGCAGACCGCGGTGCCGGAGTTTGACCTCGTGGTGGTGAACCTCTCCGCCCAGCGCGCCCAGTGCTACGCGCCGCTGAGCGTGCCGGCGCTGTCGAATTACAACTGGTCACTGCGGGATTTGCTGGGCACGGAGGTCTGGGGCCGCTTCGGCACCGACCTCGAACGCCAGGGACTGTATCTGGACATCGCGCCGTTCGCCGCGCAGTTGTTCCACTTCCAACCGATTCATTAAGCCGTAACCATGCCGTAGGACAGGCATCCTGCCAATGGGTGTCAGGCTAAGCGGTGGCAGGTAACTCTTTGATTTTGGGACCGATGCGGTAACGGGTTGGGCTGCGGCCCGGAGGGCGGATGATGGGGGATTGCGGCGGCCGGCGGCGGCACACGGGAGCGGGCGGCGGGCGGCGGCCGCCAGCCAAGATTTCTTAAAGTATTTTCAACCGAGGGGGGAGAAAAATTTTGCGCTTTTGGTCACATCGCTCGCCACAATGCCCGCTATGGCCCCTAGCAATGGCTTGGCCGTTACCTTTGACACCTATGACAATAGCACCAGCGACGTTGCTCCCACCATCTCGATCAAGTTCAACGGGACAACCATCGCCGCCGTGCTCATGGCGGAATCGAATCCGAATGCGGACCCGGCGTATGTTCTACCGGTTCCCACCGATCCCGCCAGCGGCTCGCCCATGACTCTGTTCACCGGCGATAAGTTCGTCTCCGTGCAGATTGAGCTGCGCAACGACGGCCGCATGGATGTCTCCTATAAGAACGTGAAAGTCCTGGCCAACGTCGCCACGGGTTACACGCCCAGAAGCGGCCAGTTCGGCTTCGCTGCCCGCACGGGCGGAAGCTATGCCGCCCACTGGATTGATGACCTGAGCATCGTCGTCAACCGCGACACGGCTGCGGGCGTCCCGGATTTCGCCAGCAGTGTGGCCACGAATCTGAATTCATGGATCGCCAACACCACGTTCCGCTGGCCCGATACTGCCGGCCGGCCGCGGGTCGTCAATGCCATCTCTGTCGTCGGCCAGCGCATCGCTGCGCCCGGCGGCGAGCTGGGTGCCAGCGCCGATTACCTGGCCGGGCATATCAACGTCAGCGCAGGGCTGCTGTTCAATCCCCAAGCCTACTTGGATCCGTTCGTGGGGGGCTTCACCTTGGCCAATGCGGGGGCCATCATTCCGGTCAACGACGTCCGGGCACCAATACGCTCGAAGTGTGGTGGTTCCGGACCAACTCCGCCAGTGCGGGCCTGAATGCCGGGAACAGTGCCAAACCTACCGCTGGGCGACTTTTCAAACACGCTCCGAGACTAAACCAGAAACGACCGACCACCAATCAACCACGAAGGGTCAAACGCCAGGAAAATACCCACGCAAGCAGCCGCTCTGAAACCAGCCACACCGAAAACCGAACTAACCACCAACCCAACTCCGAAAAGCAGTTTCCGGAGGCTCCCCAATATGGCAATGGCAAGAACTGAACCCTTTACAGCCGCGCCGAGCGCAGGAAAGAAATTTGAAAAAATGTCTTTGCCGGCGGCCAGCACAGGCGTAATGTGGCCAACCATGAACTCCTTAAACAAGCAAGTCTCCGGCACCTGCGGAGCGTCAAAAGGCATTTCGCTGGCAAACCGCGTCCGGGCCGCCGCTGTGGCGCTGGTCCTCACGGCTGGCTGTGGCTCTGCGCTGGCCGCGACCCTCTATGTGGATCAGCGGTTTGGCCCGGGCGGCAACGGATCAACCAACGCCCCCTACAACACCATCCAGGCAGCGATCAACGACGGCCGATCCACCGACGTCATTGTCTATCCCGGCACTTACAGGGAGAACCTGTCCGTCCAAAAGAGCATCCGCATTGTCGGGTATGACGGCCCTCGTACGACAGTGATCGACGGTTCGGCTGGTGGCAATGCGATCACGATAGCCGCGAACATGACCGTGACGATACAAGGGCTAACCATTTCCAGCGGCACCTATGGCGTCTTTCAGCCCACTGCTGGGACGCTCTATCTGCAAAACTGCATTTTCTGTGGAAACAGGTCGCATGGCGTTTACCTTGATCGCACCTCCACAAGCCTCTTTCCTACTGTGTTTATATACAATTGCATCTCGGTGTCCAACAATGGGAGTGGCATTTATCTAAATGCCGCCTGGAACGGCAATTATTTTTATCCCACTGTGATTATCTACAACACTATTCTGGCAGGCAATATGGCATATGGATTGGAGGCTCGCTATTCAGGCTTCACTTCCGGTTCGATAACTCTCGATTACAATGATTACGTAGCCAACGCGCTGGGCAACTATTCCGCTCTGTTCGGCCCAGGCAAGCCCATCACCGCAGGTAGCCATTCTTTTTCGCTAAACCCGGATTTCGTCGGTGGCTCGGCTTACACCTGCAATCAGGATTACCGTTTGTCGCCTGGCTCCCCCTGCCTCAACACCGGTGCGCTCGGAGTCGGCTGGTTAAACCCCGACGGCACCCGCAACGACATCGGCGCCTACGGCGGTCCCGGCGCCGCGAGGTTTTTCACCAACCCCAACGGCCTTCCGATCATTTCGAACGTGACCATTGATCAGGGGATGGTTCCCAAGGGGAGCACCTTCACCATTCGCGCCAAGGGTGCTGTTCATTAAGGCACGCATGAACATTTGACCTGGGTATAAACTTATGAAAACGCTCAGTCATTGGCCGGGTCCCCGAGGCTTTGTCCTCGCGGGATTGGCTCTGGGTTGGCTTGGCACCGCCGCGCTGGCCCAGGAAACCCATCTCACGGCGGCCGAATGGTTCGTGGACACCGATCCCGGCTACGGATTGGGAACCCCTATCCCGCTCCCGGCGGATGGTGTATGGGACGAACCGGAAGAGGACTTCGTGGTACCTGGCGTGACGGTCACCAATCTCGCCGAGGGCCGGCACAATTTGATCATCCGGGCCAAAGACTCGAATGGCGACTGGGGCATCCCGAGCCAGACAACCTTCTACGTCGCGCCGCCCGTGACCATTGTTGCGGCCGTGTGGACCACCAACGTGAACGACTGGGGCGATCCCGGCCTCACGCCGGCCGCGACAAACCAGATGCAGGCTGTGGACGGCACGTTTGATGAAGAGTCGGAGGACCTGGTCGCGACGGTGAACACACTCGCGTTGGGAACGAATTATTGCATGAATCGCACGTTCTACCTGCGCTGCCAGGACAGTCTGGGCCGCTGGAGCACGCGGCAGGGGCTGTATTGGGATGCAAACGCCCAAGTGTGGGGTTTTGTTCCGGCCGCAGGCTGGCAAACCAATTCGGTTCCGCTCGTGGTCGCGCCGGAGGTGGCGGCCTCGGCCATCCCCGGCAACGGCAACCTGGTCGTCACCAGCAGTAACTCCGTGCTGCTCGATTGGAACGACTGCCGGGGTGTGAGCGGCTACGCAGTGTCCTTCCGGGCTTCGCCGCTGGCGCCCTTGACGCTGCTGGCCAGCGGCTTCACCAACAGCGCGCTCCTCGTGACCAATCTGCCGGCCGCGGGCACTGGCCAATGGCTCGTTTCGTCTCTGGGCGGCCCTGGCTGCGGCTATCGCGGGCCGCTGTGGCACTTCGGTTTTGCCCCGCCCCTCGCCGCGGACGACGTGGACCGCGACGGCATCCCCGATTCTTGGGAACGCTACTATTTCGCGAACTTGAGCGTAGTTAACGGCACCACCGACCGCGACAACGACGGCTCAAAGGATTGGAAAGAATGGGTGGCGGGCACGAATCCCACCAACCGCTTCGATTTCTTCAAAGTGGGCAACTGCCGGCCCGGAGCGGTCAATCCGCTGCTCGGGCTGCCCAGCAATGTGTTCGAGTGGCAGTCGGCCACCGGCCGCACTTACTCCCTCTATTACACCACCGAACTCCAGGACCCAGTCACCGTCTGGACCCTGTTCGATCAGGTGGCGGGTACCGGTGGAACCATCAGCTATACCAACGCGTGGCCGGACCCGGTGGACTTCTACTTTCTGGATGTAAGTGTGCCGACGGGACCGTAGCCAGCTTCACTCGGAACCACAAAGCCAATAGACAAGTCTGCCTTGCTGCTTCTGCCAGCACCAACACGCCGCTTCTCCATCCAAATACCAACCCACCAAGGACACCATGAAAACGAAACTCGATCCTCGTTGCTCAATGCTCGTCGCCATTCTGGTGGCCTTCACGCAATTCTCAACTCTCAACCCGCAACCCGCAACCCGCTTCCGGTCAGACGCCGCCGCCCTACAGCTTCAACCCGGGGGCGAAAGGCCTCGAAAAGCTCGACCGGATCACGCCCGAACGTTGGAAACGCACCGCCATGTTCGACCTGTTCATTTCAGCGCAAACATGCGCTGAAGAACGAGAGCAAGAAAGCTATTATATGCCTGCCAACACCAAGCGAAGGGCCATGACATTGAACCGTATCGGCAAGGGAGGCACACTGCTATGATACCATGCGACCATCTCCACAGAACCGATGTCCCGATGGAACCCGGCCTCTGCTTCGTCCTAATGCCCTTCGGGGAAAACATGGACGAGATCTATAACGCCGGTATTCGTCCTGCATTGGAGAAGCTCGGCATGCGCCCTCATCGGGCCGATGAGAGCTTCTCCTCCACTGACATCATGTCCGAGGTACTCGACAACATTATCCGCTCAGAAGTCATCGTCGCTGATTTGACTGGCCGCAATCCGAATGTCTTCTACGAGCTAGGCCTAGCACACGCCATCAAACACCACGTTGTTCTGATCACACAGAAGCGTGAGGATGTGCCCTTCGACCTTACGGGCATCAGGTACTTCACTTACGAAAACACCATGGTAGGGGCTCAGGCACTTGCCCAGAACCTCGAGAAGATCATCCGCCAACTTCGGGCGGCACCCTCGCCCCACACCGCGGAGTTGCAACAGACGCAGCAGCTCCTCCAGCGCTCCTTCAAGGCTTGGATCGCCATAGGAGACATCACGTTGAGCCTTACGGAATTCTCGATGATCGCTCTGTACATGGACGACCTCGCTCTCGATGACGAGCGCCTAGCCTTCATCGCGGCCTGCGCGGCCTATTTCGGCCGCCACCTCGCACGCGCGACCGCCAAGATCGTTCAGAACCCTCACGCAATTCACAAGCTAGTTGAGACGGTTGCTCAGTCACCTATGCTGCGCCCAGCTTGGCGGGCAGCCGCGATGCTAGGAGCCTGTCGGACTTAGAAACCGCAGGTTTCTTGCATTTTGTTTGAACCGGCGCGCACGCCCGGCGTCTGATCTAGCCATGGCTGCCCGCTTGATTGCAATTGACCGCGATACCCCGCTCTTACT
>CAINDV010001053.1 GCA_903847485.1 uncultured Verrucomicrobiota bacterium | reverse complement strand
GAGGTAAGCACGACAGGCGGCGTCCGTGACGAAGCGGCGCGCGAACGCCAGGATCGTTGTGGGGTAGTCCTCAATCATACCCTACACTACAGGTAGGGGCAGGTTGAGTCAATTGGCGAGCCCAGTTTCAAAAATCTTCACCTGGCACCGTAACCTGCGGGGAAAGAACCTCGAGTCAGGTAGTGTGAAGTCCGAATACATGCCACCGTCACCCGCGCCCCCGAACCCGGCCCACCGCTGGTACGGAGCGCCGGTTTACAACCGGCTTGGCCCGCCCCGCCGATCCGAAAGCCGATTGAAAACCGGCGCTCCAGCGAAGATTCCAGGCGCAAATGCTTCCCTTCCTAAGTCTCACGAATACACTCAACACACTCTTTGACCATGAAAACACCAAATGACCGCTCCAGTTCCGACCGTAACTTGAATGACCCGCCGCCGCCGCCCGCCGCCGCCGTAGCGCAGGTTTGCAACCTGCCGTATCGCCGAATTGCATTCGGCAGACCGCCCGAACTTGGGGAAACCAGCGCCTCCGCCACGCCCAGCAGATTGCCAATCTGCGCTACAGCAGAATGCCATTCTGCGCTACGCGGAAACCGCCCGGCGGCTTCCGCCGGGAGCGCCGGTTTCCAACCGGCTTGGCCCGACACCCCGTCCCGAAAGTCGGTTGCCAACCGGCGCTCCAGCCTGCTGACCGCCGCCGGCGCGCGGACATCCTGTCCGTTTGGCGCGGACGAGCAGGCGGCGAGGTCGAGAGCAGCGGGAGCGTTCGATCCGTGCGAAAGTCCAAAGCGGGCCGGAGGCCCGCGCGCCGAGCGGAGCGCCGGTTTCCACCCGGCTTGGCCCGCAACCCCACCCCACCCGCCGGTTGGAAACCGGCGCTCCAGCCTGCTGGCGGCCCTCGCGCTGCTGGCGCTGGCGGTGTTGCCCCTCCACGCCCAGACGAACTGCACCCCGCCGCCCGCTGGTCTTGTCGGATGGTGGCCTGGGGACGGCCATGGTGCCGACATTGGCGGAGCAAACAACGGCACGTTGATGAACGGCGCATCCTTTGCTCCCGGAGTCGTCGGGTCGGCGTTCTCTTTCGACGGCGTTGATGATTACGTTACCGCCACTACGTTCGGCATGGTTGTCGGCACCGGAGACTTCACAGTCGAGGGCTGGGCGAAGACGACTTCCACGAAGAGCTGGAACGTGCTTGTTAGTTTCGACACCTACAACCCGGGAATCTTTATCACTGGCAGCGGCTACCTTGAACTATATCCCCAGCAACAATCCTCGCTGGGTGGATTCAACGACGGCCAGTTCCACCACTTTGGAGTGGTGCGGACTACTGGCACCATCACCTACTTCAAGGACGGAGTGGCTGCTGGGACCGCATCTTACAATGGCTCAGTCACCCCCGGTGAATTCCTCATTGGGTCGGACCGACATCCGTCGGAGTATTTCCCTGGCATCATTGACGAAGTCTCCATATACAACCGCGCTCTCTCCTCCAACGAAGTCGCCGCCATCTACGCCGCCGGCAGCGCGGGCAAATGCAGCAGCGGAGCGCCGAACATCGTCCTTCAGCCGCAGAGCCAGACGGTGAGCCAGTGGTATCCGGCCACGTTCAGCGTGGGGGCCACCGGTTCCCGTCCGCTCGCTTACCAGTGGCAGTTCAACGGCACGAACCTTCTGGCGGGCACCAACGCCACGCTCACGCTGACGGACGTGGGGACGAACCACGCCGGCAATTACCAGGTCATCATCACCAACCAGTTCGGCGCGGCGACCAGCAGCGTGGCCGTGCTCACCGTCGTGCCGCCCACCGGCGCCGTCTATTGGGACGGCGGCGGCGATGGCTCCTCCTGGAGCGACGCCCGAAATTGGAGCGACAACCGACTGCCAAACTCTACCAATGTCGTCATCATCTCCGGCTCGAACGGCGTGGTGACGCTAAACTCTGGCGACGTAATGATCCGCACCTTGCGTTGCGACCGGGGACTAAACCTAGCGGCTGGCTCGCTCAGTCTTACGGCAGGCGCGTCGCAAATCCAAGGTTCGCTGGCCATCGCCGCCGGCAGAGCGCTCTCCGTTTCTGGCATCGGTGCGTCACTGGATGTGGCTGGCGAAGCGGCGATTGACGGGGCCAGTCTTTATGCCAGCGGCGGGGCCACACTGAGCCTGCCGGGTTTGACGAGCTACCGCAAAGCGTATGGGGTGAATGCACAGGCCTGGCAGGCCAGTGGGGCTGGTAGCCTGCTGTTGCTGCCGGCGCTGACGAACGTGGTGTCGGTCTGGCATTACGACCTTCAGGTGAAGGCGCTGCTGGGCGGCCAGGTGGTGTTGACCAATTTGACGAGCCTGGACGGGGCGGTGGCAGTGAGTGCCGACGGACTCAATAGCGTGGTGGACCTGTCCCGGCTGAGCACGGTGACGGGCACTAACGGTTCGGCCTACCTTATCGCGCAAAACAACGGCGTGGTGAAGTTGCCGGTGCTGGCAAGTGCGTGGGCCACCTTCACTGCGGGGAGCGGGTCGGGGCTGTGGCTGCCCTGGCTGACGGCGATCAACAACGGGGGTGTCACGCTCAACAGCGGCGGGACGGTTTCGCTGCCGTCACTGGCGGTGTTCAACAACAGCAGCTTGGCTCTCAACAATGGCGGGACGTTGTCACTGCCATTGGTGGAAACCATG
>CAINDV010001052.1 GCA_903847485.1 uncultured Verrucomicrobiota bacterium | reverse complement strand
CGTTGTTGGAGGAGAGAATCGAGATTTGGTTTCATGGCGGCAATGTATCTGTATAGCTACAATATGCAACCACAAAATGAGCGCCCAGCCTGCTTATCAACTTTGGGTTACTGAACGGTCACACACCCCCGAATGACGAATAGTTGCTTCCGGCGGCGGTCAGGTTCTGGGCCAAGCCTCGCGCCCGGTCCAACCAAGAACGCAGCCTGCCTGTGCGGGGCACGCAGACAGGCGGGTTTCGGGCTTCGGACTTCGTCATTCTTTCGTCATTCGTCATTCATCACTCGACTCCGGAGTTCGGACTGGATAGTTACGAAACCAGGGACAGGCTGTCCTCGCCTTGGAAATCTGCGCCGCAACCCTGCTTGATTCGGCCCCGGTAAATTCGGGCGCATCTCGGCACCGCCCCGATTAGTGGGGCAGCGGTCCTCGGCTGCCATCGTCCCGACAACCGTCCCGGTTGTCGAACGCCAACGGCGAGCGGGACACTCGCCGGGACAGTCGCCGGCGGGGTGCCGGCGTCACTACGGAGGCGCTTCGCGAATGCGCCCGGCATACTCCCGCGCCATCAATTGCGCTTGCGGCGACAAAAAGACCGCGAGTAGATTCCGCCCGTGGACTTTCTGGTTGTCATCGCCGTCGGCCTCATGGGTTATTTCGTTGGCTCGCTGCCAACGGGCTACCTCGTGGCCCGAGCCAGGGGCGTGGACATTCGTCAGAGTGGCAGCGGTAACATCGGCGCCACCAACGTCTTTCGCGTCCTCGGCAAACCGGCCGGCGTGCTGGTCCTCGTGGTGGATGGCTTGAAAGGTTACGCCGCCTGCGCCTGGGGCACCAACCTCACGCTCCATGTCTTCGGCCTCACGCTGGACGGCGCGGAGCTTTACCCGATCGTCGCCGGCATTGCCGCTGTGCTGGGTCACAACTTCACTTGCTGGCTGCGCTTCAAAGGCGGTAAGGGCATCGCCACCAGTGCCGGCGTCTATTTCGCCCTCGCACCACTGGCGGCTGGCCTGGCGGTAGGCACTTGGGTAATTGCTTTGCTGCTCACCCGCTATGTCTCGGTGGCGTCGGTGCTGGCCTCCGTGGCGCTGCCGCTGGCGGTGTGGTTGACCCCGAACCATCTCTCGCTCCGGCTCGTCACCACCGCGCTCGGCGTGCTGGCGATCGGGAAACACCGGAGCAATCTCCGCCGCCTATGGAATGGGACAGAACTTCGCCTCGGCCGAAAACCACCAACCCCGGAGGTCGCGCCATGAACGTCACCGTGCTCGGCGCCGGCGCTTGGGGCACTGCCCTCGCGCGGTTGCTGGCCGACTCGGACCAGCGCGTCACGCTGTGGGATTACTTCCCAGAGACACTCGCCGCCGTGCGCGCCACCAATCGGAACGAGCGTTACTTGCCGGGCATCGAACTGCCTTCGTCCTTACAGACCGAGCCAGACTTAGTGCCCGCCGTGGCCGACGCGGAAGTGGTGGTCGTCGCGATCGTCTCCAAGGCGTTCCGCAGCGTGACCAGCCAACTAAGCGGTTATCGTGGCGTGGTAGTCAGTGTCACCAAAGGCATCGAGTTCGAGAGCGGGCTGACTATGTCGGGCGTGCTCGAAGCTACTGCGCCGCAGGCCCGGATCGTCGCGCTCTCCGGCCCGACGCTGGCGCTGGAAGTGGCGCGCGGCGTGCCCACGGCCATCGTGGCGGCCAGCCGCGACCCGGCGGCGGCGCAGCAGATTCAGACACTCTTTCACCGACCCGCCTTTCGCGTCTATACCAGTCCGGACCTGCTAGGCGTCGAGTTGGGCGGCGCCTTGAAAAACGTCATCGCCATCGCGGCCGGGGCCTGCGACGGACTGGGGTTTGGCGATAACACCAAGGCCACGCTGGTAACGCGCGCTCTGTCAGAAATGCGCCGGCTGGGCGTGGCCTGCGGCGCGCAACCGGAGACCTTCACCGGCCTGAGTGGACTGGGGGATTTGATGGTGACCTGCTTTTCCCGGCTAAGTCGCAATCGCGGATTCGGCGAGCGTGTGGGACGCGGCGAGACAGTGGCGGAAATTCTCGCGAGCATGGTGGCGGTGGCCGAAGGCTATCCCACGGCGCGGGCGGCGCGGCAACTGGCGCTCCGGCACCAAGTCACGACGCCGATCATCGAGGAGGTCTATGCCGCGTTGTATGAAAGGAAGAGTCCAGCCGCCTCGTTGCGCGACCTGATGGCACGCAGCAGCAAAGCGGAAGATTGAATTGCTGGTGGCAATCGAGAACCGAGGACGAGCGGCTGAAGCGGGAGTTTGAACAGTCGTGTCCAGGCAGATGAACTGACCACCGATTTCGCGGATGACACGAACAGGCAGGGTTGGGCAACAGTTGTTGGCTTTGGCCGGCCAGTCACTATCTGGTGACTTAACCCAAATTCCGAAGTTGGAAAAGAGTCGCCTTGCGGAAAGGGTTGTGGGTATAGGGATAGATGCTTGAAACACCCGAACCGACCCCGCACAAAACCTCTCGCACCGAAATCACCTCGCTCTTCGGCGAAAACAAGTTGGTGCTGGACGCAACGCCCAAGGCCATCTCGCCCTTCGGCGGCTTGGCCAGCTTTATCGCCTTCCT
>CAINDV010001051.1 GCA_903847485.1 uncultured Verrucomicrobiota bacterium | reverse complement strand
TTGATGGCGGCTTTCGCTGAGAGCCCAAGTCAGGAACGCAGCGCGACGCAACCACGGGATCCAAGCATCGACCGCGAAAGGCTCGCTGCTCGCATGACCTCGGAACAAGTCGCCGAAGCAGTGCGGCGAGGCCGAGTGCTGACAGCGAGGAACTCAGGTAATCCCTCCGTTGCCAGTCCCAACGCAACAGGTGGCCATCCACTGCAAAAGGGTCCGGAGCCGAATCGTAGCGGCACCGGCTTCTTCATAACCGCTGAAGGTCACGTCTGTACCAGCTACCACGTCGTGAAGAATGCGTCACGCTTGGCGATCCAGACATCGAATGAGGTTCTGCCGGCGCAACTGGTGCGGGCCGATCCGGCAAACGATCTTGCGGTACTCAAGGTGGAAGGGAAGTTCAACGCTGTACCGTTGGGAAGCAGCCCGGTGCCTCGATTGGGCCAAAGCGTCCTGACGATCGGTTTTCCCAATATGAGCGTGCAAGGGACAGCCCCCAAACTCACCCGTGGCGAGATCAACAGCCTGACGGGCCTGCGTGATGATCCACGTAACTTCCAAATCAGTGTGGCAATTCAGCCTGGAAACTCAGGAGGACCATTGCTCGACTTCGGCGGGAATGTGGTTGGTGTTGTTAGAGGCAGCCTCAGCGAAGCAAGCGCACTCCAGTCAAGTGGTTCCTTGCCTCAAAGCGTGAACTACGCGGTCAAGAGCGCCTACCTCTTAGCTTTGGTTGAGGCAGTGCCCGAGTTGTCCTCCAAGCTCAAGAAGCCGCGCCGCGCTACTGACCGCAAGGCCGAAGATGTGGTCAGCGAAGCCCAGGACGCGGTGTTCATCGTGCTGGCTTACTAAACCGTATGGAAATTCAAATGACCCGAGACCAAGCATTTTATTTCCGTGAACAGTTCCGCAATGCGCGACTGGAGGCACTACGCGATGCGGAGGCCTTCGACGGAATAATCCATGTGCTAGAGCGAATGGGGTCATTTCTCCACTCTGGCGAGGGGTCATTGGAGAAATTTAAGGAGGTGATGCTTCTCCTCGCTGCTTACTCTCCTCTGGCCCACGAGGCCGAACAGGAAGTGCGGCCTGTTCAAGTGTCGTTCTCACGACTCTACGACTTGTTGAGATGGGGGCGGAATGATGCCATGCACCAAGGAGCGGTGGCGCGTCACCTGACGAGCACTGCAATCAAAGTTGCAGTTGTTCTGGAGGACGCGCTGGTAAATCTGGCGACCAGTCAGCCTGACGTTCACTGTTCGGAACCTAAAACCAATAAACCAACAATGCCACCACCCAGAGTCTTCGAGTTCATGTCCCGTAATCCGGTCTGCGCGGAAGTCTGGCAACCGCTCAGTTTCATCCGCCAGGTGATGCTGGAATCCTCGTTTTCACACTTGCCAGTCAATCTAGGAACGCCTGACATACCGAAATGGAAGTTGGTCGTTGACGAACACTTGGCGAAGTACTTAAGGCCCGCAAATCAGACAGAACGAGAAAAGCGGCTCCGGCAGCCACTCAGCGATGCTGTTGAGGCGACGGCAAGCATAGCCTTTGATGCCGAAACGTGCTTGGAGTCAGATCCGGTTTCCAGCGTTGTCGCGCACGAAAAGCGTTGGCCCGTGCTGGTGTTGAACGACAGGAAGGAACTGGTCGGCATCCTGACCGCCTACGACTTGCTGTAGCGGCAACCGGGGAGTTGCTTCGGCTTATCGGGCAACGCGGCGAGCGGCAGCGCCAACCCGCTGCTGTTCACGGTCACGAATCCCAGCCCGGTGGTGTCGTGCATTTTCGGCACGCTGGCGGCGAATCAGGCGGCGCTCACGGTGCAGATCGCCGGGAGCGGCGCGGTGACGCGCTCGCCGTCGTCGAACGCCTACAGCTTGAACCAGTCAGTCACGCTGACGGCCACGGCGGGCACGGGGCAGAAGTTCCAGGGTTGGAGCGGCGATGCCAGCGGCAGCGTGAGTTCGCTCACGGTGGTAATGGACCGCAGCCGGGTCATCACGGCGACGTTTGGCAGCACGGCTCCGCCGCAAGTCTCGGTGCAACCTACTAACTTGACGGTGGCAGCGGGGCAGAACGTGGAGTTCACGGCGGCCGTCACCGGCGGCACGGCGCTGGGCTACCAGTGGCTCAAGGAAGGCGTGCCGCTGGCGGGAGCCACCGGCGCGGGGCTGTCGCTGCCGGCGGTGACTTTCGCGGACGCGGGCCGGTATGCGGTGGTGGTCACTTATACGGGCGGCAGCGTCACCAGCACGCCGGCGCTGTTGGTGGTCACGGGGCAATCCTATCTCTTACTGGGGCTGTATCCGGGCCTGACGCTGTACGGCACAGTGGGGCGGACTTATGGGATTGAATACACGGTGGACGTAACTGCGCCGACTAACTGGCTGCCGCTGGCGACGGTAACACTCACTAACTCGCCGTGGATGTGGTTTGATACGACTGCCACGAATGCGGGCCAGCGGTTCTATCGGGCGGTGGAGAACTAAGCCGTATCCATGCAGAAGGCAGAACCACGAAACACACGAAACACACGAAAAGAAAGGCGGCAACACTGCTTCCCGATGCGGGGAGCGGAGCACTGAATGGTGACTGGAATTTGAGGCAGGTGATCCGGGTTCGGCCTCCGGCCTGGCTTCGGTTTTCTTTCGTGTATTTCGTGTGTTTCGTGGTTGCTACTGAATAGATACGGCTAAG
>CAINDV010001050.1 GCA_903847485.1 uncultured Verrucomicrobiota bacterium | reverse complement strand
CGAGGCGGCCCCGGGATGGTATCAAACAGCACCCGCCGGCTCAGGCGCTGCATTTCCTGGAGCCGGCCTTGGAGTTGGCGCCATTGCTCAATGGCGGTGCGCAACCACTCAAACTGTGCCTGGGACAAGGCCACGCTCACGGTTTTGCCCTTCACCTTGCGCGTCCACTGGTAACAAGGCCCGCCCGCGCCAGGACCCCGGTCCTGCACATAGCCCTCGCTGATCCAACCGGTCTGGGCCAAGCCACGGCATAATTGGTCGTATTCGGCCTGCCACCGCGCGTGGGGAGGCGTTGGCTTGATTTTCACGACAAAAGTCTAGCACACGTGTCAATAGGGCGGTATGTCTACCGCCCTGTATGCCAAAATTTGTCCCCGACCAACACACGCCGTTCTTTCCGGCCTGGTTGGCGCGCCCGGCCCCCCTGGGCCGGCGCACCGCCGACCTCGGCCGCCAACGCCGCTCCCATACCCTCTGCCAACTCGAAGTCTGCTTCGCCCCGTGGCTGCCCACAGACTTGTTTCCCAAGGCGCCCGACCAAGCGAACAGCCGCGATCGCCACTACACCCGCTGGCGCACCTTCTGGTGCCTGATCTGGCAGTGCCTCAACCCGGATGCTTCGGGCCGCGAGGTCGTCAGGCAACTCCAGGCCCTCTGCCAACTGGAGAAGGCTCCGCTCGTTTCCGAAGAAGACGGCGCCTACTGCCGCGCCAAGGCCCGCCTGCCGCTGGCGGAATTTCCCAAGGCGCTGGCCGCCACCGCTCAGGCCGCCGACCGGCTGGTCCCAGCCCCGGTCACGTTGCAAAACCGGCCCCTCAAAGCCATCGACGGCTCGGCCCTAACGCTGGCCGACACGCCCAAAAACCGCACCACCTATCCGCCCCTGCAATGCCCCGCGGGCCCCAGCTTTCCCATGATGCGCGTGGTCGTGCTCTTTTCCCTGCTCAGCGGGGCCATCCTGGCCGTGGCCCACGGCAGCCTGGCCGCTTCCGAACTTTCCCTCTTCGCCTCACTGGCCGGCCAGTGGCACGCCAGTGACATCCTCGTGGGCGATCGTGGCTTCGGCTCCTACCCCGTCATCGCCTGGCTCAAGCACCACTTGGACCTTGATTTCATTGGCCGCACCACCCGCCGCGTGGACGGACGGCGGCGCCTCAAGCGCCTGGGGGCCAACGACTGGCTGATGCTTTGGCAACCCAGCGCCAGCGCCACCTCGCCCTGGCCCAGCGCGGAGCAGCGGGAGCAACAGCCCGCCCAAATGATCCTGCGCGCCATCAAAGGTCGCTGCCAGCAAAAGGGTTTTCGCGTGCGCCAGTTGACCGTAGTGACCACGCTGCTGGATCCTGGGCTCTATCCGGCGGAGCAAATCCTGGCGGCCTACCTGCGGTGCTGGCGGCTGGAAATGGGTTTGGACGACCTCAAAACCACGTTCAAAATGGACACCCTGCGCGGCCGCACGCCGGCGATGGTGCAAAAGGAAATCCACGCACGCCTCATCGCCCACAACCTGATCCGGTGAGTGGCGGCCCAGGCCGCCGGGCGCGGCGCGGTGCCCCTGGAGCGCATCAGCTTCAAAGGCACCCTGGACGCGCTGCGGCACTATCCCCAGGGCGAGGATTATTTGTTCAGGACTGGGATGCCGAATTCCGCATCGGCCATTGGACTGAATGAAGGGTGACCACGTCGCGTCTCAAGTTCCGCCAGCGGCGGTCGCTTCCGGCGGAAAACAAATCGAACCCCATGCGAACACTCGTTGCCCTGCTGCTGTGCGGCGCTGCCTGCGAACTCCTCGCCGCCGGTGCCAAGGATTACCCTATTCAACCCGTTCCCTTCACCGCCGTCCGCGTTGAGGATGCGTTCTGGTCACCGCGCTTCGAGACCAACCGCCAGCGCACCGTCCGGTATGACTTTGAGAAGTGCGAAGAGACGAGGCGCATTGATAACTTCGCCAAGGCCGGCAAACTCATGGCCGGCGAGTTTCGCGGCACGCCGTTCGACGACTCGGATGTCTTCAAGGTCATCGAAGGGGCCGCTTAGACGCTCGCCACGCACCCGGACCATAAGCTGGACCGGTATCTCGACGCACTCATTGCCAAGATTGCCGCCGCGCAGGAATCCGACGGCTACCTCTACTCGGCCCGCACGATCAGCCAGAACTCGCGCCCGGATTTCTTCGGCCCGACGCGCTACTCGCGGCTCGCCAACAGCCACGAACTTTACAACGTCGGCCATCTCTACGAAAGCGCGGTGGCCCACTACCAAGCCACCGGCAAGACGAACCTCATCGGCGTCGCGATCAAGAGCGCCGACCACATCTGCCAGACCTTCGGCCCCGCGGCCAGCCAGCTCCATGAGCCGCCCGGCCACGAGGCAATCGAAATCGGCCTGGTAAGCCCCGCGCACGGCGGCGATGGCCGCAAACCGCGCCTCCGTTGGGTGTCTGTCAGTCGGTTACTTCTTCCCCAGCAGCTCGGCTTTCGCGGCGGCGAGTTCTTTGAGCTTCTCTTGGCTGACTTCTGGGTAGGCTAAGTTGAGTGAAGCAAGGGTCTCAATCACGGAGGCGGCGACGACGACGCGGGTGAACCACTTGTTGTCGGCGGGAACCACGTACCAAGGCGAGTCTTCGGTGGCGGTGTGACGGATCATGTCCTCATAGGCGGCCATATAGTCATCCCAGTACTGGCGCTCCGTGGCGTCGTTGGCGGAAAACTTCCAGTTCTTCTCCGGGTTCTCGATGCGCTCCAGGAAGCGGCGCTTTTGTTCCTTCTTCGAGACATGGAGGAAGAACTTCCGCACCACCACGCCGTTGTGGGTCAGGTATTGCTCGAGGTTGCGGATGTCTTCGAATCGCTCTTTCCAGATGCGCTTGGTGACGACTTCCGGCGGAAGCTTTTGTTTGGCGAGAAACTCCGCATGCACGCGGACGGCAAGGGTTTCCTCATAATAACTGCGGTTGAAGATGCCGATATGGCCGCGGTTGGGGAGCACCTTCATGCAGCGCCAGAGGTAGTCGTGATCGAGATCCTCAGCGGACGGCGACTTGAAGGAAGAAACATCGCAGCCCTGGGGATTGACGCCAGACATGACGTGCTTGATGGCGCCGTCCTTGCCGGCGGCGTCCATCGCCTGGAAGATCAGCAGCACAGCCCAACGGTCCTGGGCGTAAAGCCGATCCTGAAGCTCGGCGAGGGCGGCGACGCCAGTGGCCAGCGCCTCCTTGGCCTTGGGCTTGTCCTCGGACTTGAGCCAGAGCGTGTCGCTGGGGTCAAACTTGGTGAGGGAAAAGCCTTTGCCTTGGGTGACGCGGAAGGGGTTGGTGATCTTCCCGCACTGCTTGACAATTTGTTTGATTTTCATGTTGGTGCCTTTTGCCTGAACTTACGCGCGAATTCGCTGGGGCAGCATGAACCCATTTGAATGAAGTGGTCAAGCGGTAGTTAGTAAACCCAGCAATTCGTATCATGGCCCTTTCACTCTAGCCCAGTGAAAACTCCGGGCCTACATGCTGAATGTTGAGACTGGAGTCCGCGTAGTCTCATGCGACGGACGGCAGCCGATAACTTCGAGATCGCCTCCGATCTCCGAGGACGGCAGAGGCTGCGTTTCAACCCGAACTACGGGATTACGCCATCTTCCTGGGACTTGTGGCGCAAGGAATTGTGCCGGACGAGGTTTTCGGCGCGACGCCAAAAACCCCCACGCCGACAGCGTATGCTCCCCGGAACTCGGGACGGCAACTGGTTTCAACTTCGGGGGTCATGTCCAAACCGGTTTCAGTCGCCACCAACCCGTGTGCAGGAGGCCGAGCAGAATGAGGAGGAGGCCGTTGGCCACCACCGCCGCCAGCACCGGCGTGCCAGCGAAGTTGCCCGCCGCGATCAGCAGCGCCAGCGCGATGTTGCGGTTGCTCGTGCCCAGCGCCAGCACGCGCCGCGCGCCGACCGTCCGCCCGCCCAGCGCGAAGCCCACCCAGAGCGACACTTCAAAAAGCCCCCCCATGATTAACAATGGTCGCCAGCCGATCGCCAGGATGTCGCGCGCCTCCACCACCGTCACGAACAGGAGGGACACCGCGCCGATGCCTTCGGAGAGCGCGTCCACCGGGCGGAGCAACCGCCGGGCGTACCGGGGTTGGAGGCGGTTGAAAGTCAGGCCGGCGAGCAGCGGCAGGGTGATAGTGGCCAGCAACACGAGTAGGAGAGTAAGAAAATAAAATTCCAAGGCTCCTTGCCGTTGCAGGACTCGGAAGCCTGCCTCGCAGACGAGTGGCGTGAGCAAGGCCGAGAGAAAGGGGAAGAGCC
The DNA here is from genome assembly GCA_903847485.1 of uncultured Verrucomicrobiota bacterium. Classification (GTDB taxonomy): domain Bacteria; phylum Verrucomicrobiota; class Verrucomicrobiia; order Limisphaerales; family JAJXZI01; genus CAINDV01. Next base: position 678 of record CAINDV010001050.1, on the reverse strand, counting down.
CGGTGAGCGCGGCCGCCAGGGCGAGGTCGGCGCGGCACATCTTCGTGAAGACAGGCACCACCGGCGCGAACGGAGCAGCGGCGAGGATCATCATGCCGGCGGCCAATTCGGCGGGCAGCCGGAAGAGCAGCGCGGCCACGAGGGTGAGCGCGGGAACCAGGATGAAGTTGGCCAGGAGCGTCCGCGCCAGTAGTGCCCGGTCGCGGAGCGCATCGCTGATTTGCGCGAAGGTTAGCCGCAGTCCGGTGGCAAAGAGCAGGCCGGTGAGGGCGGCGGTCGTCAGGATTTTGATTGCCAATGGCGCAGTCATGGGGCGGGGCGCGGAGAGGCTAGGTCAACGGGGGGACAATTGCCAGTGGCATCCCAAATTCCGAAGCTCAAAAATCCAGGCTCAGAACTCCTGGATCGAGAAATCAGGATGGGCCGCCCGGTGAGGGCACCGGGCCCACAGAACCGCGCTTTTGCTGTAGTCCGGGTCCCCTGATCCGGCGCACTTGGGTTCACCTCGTTTCCTTGCCGGTTGGAATTTGTGCTCACGGCTCAGAACTGGCGAGTGACGGTTTCATGCGGCTTGGCGCAGGTCGTCCGCGAGCAAATCGGGGCATCTGGCCCAGCAAATTCGCGGGGCCACGAATTTCTTGAACGCATGGGTTATTGGCAAAGACACGAGAAATTGGG
>CAINDV010001049.1 GCA_903847485.1 uncultured Verrucomicrobiota bacterium | reverse complement strand
CCGGCGACGGTCAGCGAGATGTCCGCCATCGGCTACATCTTTGCCCGACGCCTTCACATGGCGACGCAAATTCCGATCGGAGTGATTGATGCGTCACGTGGCGGCACGTGCATTGAGACGTGGCTGCCGCTGGATCTGCTGAAGACCATTGACACGCCGGAGGTCAAAGCCGCGCTGTCCGAGTGGGACAAGCAAATCGCGGAATTCAATCCGCAGAAAGACCTCGAAAGGAGGATCAAGCAGGACCAGGACTGGGTGGCCCACATGAAGGCAACTGGCAGGGAGAAGGAGATCCCGGCAAACCGCACACCGCCATCTGATCTGCGCCCGGGCCCTGCTATGGACATGAACCGCCCGGGCAACTGTTATGCCAGCATGCTTGCGCCGATTGCCGGATTCCAGATCAAGGGCGCCATCTGGCATCAGGGCTTCAACAACGCGATGGTGCCGAATGGTCACGTGTTGTATTACCAGGTCTTTGCCAAGATGATCGGGGCGTGGCGCGCGGCGTTCAATGACCCAAAAATGCCTTTTGGCATCATCTCGCTCTGCACCGAGGGAGACCCGCAGGACTTGGATAACTACCTTGAGAAGATCGCGAACGAAGGGATTTACATTCGTGAAGTCCAATACAAGACCTTCCTCGACTTCCAGAAAGCCGGCGACAAGAACGTGGGATACGCCAGCAGTTTCGATCAACGCCGGTCTTGGTATCATCCGCAGATCAAAATCCCGGTCGGCGAGCGCATAGCCGGTTGGGCGTTGGCGACCCAATACGGGATGTCCGGTATCCGCTGGCTGCCACCGACGATCCAGGAGATGAAGGTGGAAGGTGGTAAAATGATCCTGAAACTCGATACTTCCGATGCAGGCCCCTACAACGACGGTCCCATCCTCGGGTTCGCCATTGCCGGGAAGGACGGGAAATTCCAACCCGCCAAAGCCGTATGGGGCACCAACGTCAACAAAGACGAGGATCACAGCCTCATCGTGCTGTCCAGCCCGCTCGTGGCCGAGCCCGCGTATTACCGGCATGCGTGGGGCCGCAACCCGCTGGCAAATTTGATGGCCGACGGCATCCCGCTGGACACCGTGCGCAACGACAACTGGACGATCGCTGATATGATTGAGCTCTACACCGGCAAGAAGGCGGATGCAAACTGGTCGGCTGGCTATCTGGCCCAAGAGTTAAGGGCTGACGACGTGAAGCGCCGCCTGAACGAGGCGGAAACGTTCATCAAGGCGCACCCGGACACGAGCAAGGCTGCGCAGAAATGAACGGAAGAAAAGGGCGGGAGAGACGAAGTAAGAAGAAAAGAGGCACGCTGCAAGCAGCGGGACAGAATATGAAGTACATGACGATTGCAACAGGGCTGATATTAATGGTTGCCGGTATGGCTGTAGCCGACGACAAGAGTCCGCCGACTGACGCTAAGAACGGGTTTGTCTGGAAGTCCGATATTCCCGCCGACTGCCCGTTCGAGCGGTCGAAAACGCTGACGGGCATCTTCTTCACCGGCCGCCACAGCGACTATCACTGCGGCGATACGATCTATCCGTCATGGGCCAGTGATGGAAACCTGTATACGCCTTGGACTGATGGAATAACGGGTGGGATGAAATGCCATTCAGGCGGGGGCCTGGATAAAGGCTTTCACACGGGGCATGCCGTGCTGACCGGAGACGATCCACTCAATCTGACCATCAAGAACACATCGCCGCCCAAGCGGGCACTTGCTACACCCTACCGGGGAAGATATCCCTGCGGCTCGCTGGTGCATAACGGAATCTGGTATTACGGAACTTACTGTCTTGGCCCCTCGGCTTGTTATAATCACGAAGGGTTCCAGTGGAATTGGCCGAACCTCGGTCCCATGCCGGGCTTCCAGATCTCGCGGGATCTGGGCAAGACGTGGGAACCTTCGCCGCTTTCTCCGGAGAAGCCGCTGTTTCCAGAGCCGGGCGAATACCTGGGACCGGTGAAGATGGGCGCGCCGCATTTTGTGGACTTCGGCAAAAACATGGAGCATTCACCGGATGGCAAGGCCTATCTCCTTGGCATGGGCGCCGAGCTCAATGATCCCATGCCGCGGCCTTGTATCAAGCCGGGTCCGCAGGGGGCGGCATTCGATGTGAATCAGAACTGGCGAGTGACGGTTTCATGCGGCTTGGCGCAGGTCCTTCGCGAGCGAATCCGG
>CAINDV010001048.1 GCA_903847485.1 uncultured Verrucomicrobiota bacterium | reverse complement strand
TTCATAAACCTTCCGCGCCGCCGCGACCCGCTCCCACGCCGCCGCGATGCGGTCATAACTCGTCTTCCGATCCGCCAAGTCACCACTGCGGTCGAGCAGGGCATTCTCCGCACTATCAATCCCCGTCTGCGCCTCCTTGATTGTCAACAGCGCGTGGACCGTCAGCAGGTCCACCCGCGAGTAATTAGTGGCTTGCGCGTTGTCCGTCTTGGATCGGTAAACTTCCACAATCTGGTCCAGCAGAGCCTTGGCCTTGGCAAAAGACTCCGCGTTCACGGCCAGCGCCTGGCTGGCCATTTTGGAGTAGAGTTCGGCCCCTTTCTCCTGATCCGTGACGGTCTTGTCGTACTCCTGGCTCAAGGCGACATAGGTTTGGTGGTCCTTCTTCCAAGCCTCCCAGGCCGGGACGAATTTCTTCCAGGTAGCTTCTTCCTCGGTAGTCTGAGGCAACGGCTCATAGACCTTCCACGCCTCCTCGGCGCGTTTCCAGGCGGCGGCTAAGGTGGCGTATTTCTCCTGCCGGGCTTTGAGGTTGATGTCGCGGCTCAACAGCGCGTTCTCCGCGCCGTCCACCGCCGTTTGGGCCTCGCTTATCACCAGCAGGCTCATCACGCTGGGCAGGCGTACCGTGCCCAGCTCGCCGATGGATTGGTTGCTCTTGACCGCGCCGTAATAGCCGACCAAGCCGAGCAGCAGCGTGATGGCCGCGACGGCCAGGAAGGAGACGACGAGTTTCTTACCAATGGTCCATTGATTCATAGTTTAATAGTGTTTAATGTTTAGGTGACTTAGGTTTAGGTGACTTAGTGTTTAGTGTTTATGTGACGAGATTTGAAGGTGGCGGGATTAGTTAGTTGGCGGTGTCGGTTTAGTTAAGAGCTTGGGCTTCTTTGCTGCCAAGGACGCGGTCCAGGTCGAGCAGCATCTTGACGACGCCTTTAACCTTGGCCATGCCGAGGAGGTATTCGGTGTCCACTTGGGAGCCGAAGTCCGGGGTTCCCTCGATATCGCTGGCCGTGAAGTTCAATACTTCCTCGACGTTATCCACAATCAGCCCGGTTTCGCGCCGGGTTTGGGCGCTGGTCTGGATTTGGACGACGACGATGCAGGTCTTGTCCGTGGTGGCGGCGTTGGGCAGCCCGAAGCGGACGCGCAGTTCAATCACCGGGATGATCTTTCCGCGCAGATTGATGACGCCGCGGATAAAGCCGGGCATCTGCGGCACGGAGGTGATGTTAGCAAGGCGGATGATCTCGCGGACTTTGCGAACATCCACCGCGTAGGATTCCTCGCCGAGGGCGAAGGTGAGATACTTGCCGCCCAAGTTAGGGCCGGCTACCGCATTGGCGGGTTCTAGTGTTTGGGTAGTCATAAGGTGTGATCGCCGATGCTGGCGCGCGCAGTCTCGACAGAGCTACCAGCCGGCGACGGACATAGCCCGTCACGAAGATAGCCGCCGACACCGCCGGGGGAGATGGCTGGCCCTGAACCGGCGAAAGTCTTGATCTTGCACGCGCACTGTATCGGCAGGAAGGCGTGGGACTTTAGGGGAAAATGAAGAATGAAGAATAAAGAATGACAAAGGCCCCGGGAGTGGCGCTTTGTCCCATAGAGGATGCAGCCTGCCTGGGCAGAGAACGCAGCCCAGCGGGTTGCGGATTCCGGACTTCGTCAGTCATTCGTCATTCGTCATTCTTAGCCGATGCTGGCGCAGGCGGAACCGCGGCGACGACGCCCACCGATAACGGGAACCGCCCGTCCGACCGATGACGGTCGGCTTCCCCGGAGGGCGGGATGCGGCCGGGGCGCGGGCGAGAACACCACCTCGTGCGCGAAGAACGAGCACCATTCGCGAGCCTCGGCGGCGGCGTCCTTCGTGCCGCCGATGAGTAGGTGCCGGCCATTAGGCTGGCGGACGAGGCGGGCGTTACCGAAAGCGGCAATGGTTTTGCCTTTGTCCTTAGAGAACGGTAAGAGTCGGTTCATGGGCAATGGAAGTGGGGTTGGTGAGACGAGTGATCGCGCGGACTTTGCGGACATCCACCGCGTAGGATTCCTCGCCCAAGGCAAAGGTAAGACACTTGCCGCCTAAGTTGGGGGCCGGTCGCCGTGGGAGCGCGTGCGATTCGAGTTAGCGTGGTCATATAATAGTCTGGCCGATGCTGACGTGCGCGCAACCAAGGCGGAGCCATCCACCGGTGACGGGAACAGCCCGTCTGGCGAATGACAGCCAGCGTCGCCGGTGGGCGCGCACACGCCCCTGAGCCAGCGAACGCTTCAGTCTTGCACACGCTGTATCGGCAGGAAGGCGGGGGACTTTAGGGGGAAATGAAGAATGAAGAATGAAGAATGAGGAAGGAATGACGAATGACGAATGACGAAGTCTGCGGTGTCCGGGATTAGATGGGGCGCAAGGCTCGGCACCAAACCGACAGATCGGCGGCGACGCTTCGTCATTCGGGGTTAGTCATTCATTCGTCATTCGTCATTCGTCATTCTTAGCCCGAACTCCGAAATAGGCGGACGGCGAACAGTAGTGGGACAGGCATCCTGCCTGTCCGGGTGCGTGTTCAGCCACACGGCGGACTTTCTCCCCGCATGGCGAACTGCAACTGACCGGCTGGAAGCCGGTCCCACTACGCGAAGGTTCATCCGACAAGTTGGTTCCTAAGTGCCTTTTTGCGCCATACCTGTCACGGTTAGGCAGCGCCTTGGAGTCGGCAATCCCGAAGGGATTGAAGGTGAATAGACCCCGGTGCAACCGGGGGTAGCGTCGGGCGCGACGGACCAACCCCGGAGGGGTTGAATGGGGCTGTTCGACCCCTTCGGGGTCGGCGCTGCCTTGCACCGCTACCCC
>CAINDV010001047.1 GCA_903847485.1 uncultured Verrucomicrobiota bacterium | reverse complement strand
GGGAACGTCGGGCGCCGGCAGGGAGATAAAATCCCCCGGCACGCCGGTTCGCAGCGCCGGGTAAAGCGCTCAGCCGCCGCCACCGGCTGCGTAACCCCATCCCCAAATAGTGGCGAATCCGCCGCGGCGACACATCCCCGCACCCGAGCGTTGACATTCTCAACCGGTTAAACATCCTTTTCTTGTGTGAAAATAGCGATGTTGAGAAACCTGCGGCATGAGTTCGGCGGCGTCTTAGCCTGGGTGGAACAGGGCGAGCCAGCGGCCATCAGCAAGCGCGGCAAGAGCATCGCGCTCCTGTCGCTGCCCCCACGCCCTAAGCCGGCCCAAGACACGTTCCGCAATCCGAAATTCCGCCAGGGTAACCGCCTCCAGACCTTCGTCGCGCATCGTCAGACGCGAGGAGATTGCCAAGAACGACTTCAACATCTCTCCCAGCCGCTACATCCACACCAGCGATGCCGACGAATACCGGCCCAGCGCGGAGATTGTGGAGGAGTTGGACGCATTGGCGGGTGGGGCGCGGGAGACCGACGCCGTGCTCAAAGGCATCCTTGCGAAACTGTCCGCCTGACCACCGACCATGCCGAAGCCGAAGAAATCACCGCCGCCCGTCCCGCAAGGTGGGGAGATCGTTCTCTACCAGGCCGAGGGCGGCGGCACCCGCATCCAATGTCGGTTTGACGATGAAACCATCTGGCTCACGCAGGCCGAGATCGCTGAACTTTTCCAGACCTCCATCCCTAACATTAACCTCCACCTGAAGGCCATCTACGCCGACGGGGAGCTGACTGAGGCGGCAACTGTTAAGTCTTACTTAATAGTTCGACCGGAAGGCCCCCGGCAAGTCTGCTGCATTACCATCTCAATGCCATCCTCGCTGTCGGCTTCCGCGTCCGCAGCCAGTGCGGCACCCAGTTCCGGCAATGGGCCATCACCCGGCTGGAGGAATACCTTCGCAAGGGCTTCACCATGGACGACGAGCGGCTCAAGCACCCGCCCTCGCTCGGGGTTCCCGATTACTTCGATGAACTCCTGGAGCGCATCCGCGACATCCGCGCCAGCGAGAAGCGGGTCTATCTGCAAGTGCGCAATATCCTCGCCCTCGCCGCCGATTACGACCCCACCGACGCCGAGGCCCAGGTCTTCTTCCAGACTGTCCAAAACAAACTGCACTACGCCGCCACGGGCAAGACCGTGCCCGAACTCATCGCCGAGCGCGCCGACGCTGCCCGGCCGAACATGGGACTCACTGCCTGGAAAGGCGGCGTCGTTCGCAAGGGCGATGTCACCATCGCCAAGAACTATCTGCGCGAGGACGAGATCGCCGGACTCAACCTCATCGTCGTCATGTTCCTCGACTTCGCCGAGGACCAGGCCCGGCGGCGCAAGCAAGTCTTCCTCCAGGACTGGAAGGAAAAGCTCGACCAGTTCCTCCAGTTCAACGAGCGCAACGTCCTCCCCGAGGTGGGTCGCATCAGCCGCGAACAGGCCGACGAACTCGCCCACGAGCACTACGCCCGCTTCGAACAACGTCGTCGCACTACCGCTGAGTTGGAAGCCGAGGAAGAGGCCGTGAAGCAACTCACGGAAGCCGCGAAGAAGGTGCCTGCGGACAAGCAGCAAGGCGGGAAGGCGTGAGGGCGAAAGCAAAGTAGCGCGGGCTTTCCAGCGCGCAGCCTGAAACCAATGGCGGGTTGGAAAACCCGCCGTCCATTGGAAAGTGGGGCAGTCAGCGCATCGGCGACATCGTCGTTCGGACCCAGCAGCGGAATCTGTAGGCAACTCCTCAAAAGCGTTTCACCTATACCGACGTCTCGGCTGTCTCGAACACGTCTTTCCGAATCGCAGAACCCACCGACATTCTTGGCTCGGAAGCCCCAAGTCGGGCACGGAAAGCAGTTCATGCTGGCGACGTGCTCTTTACCACGGTTCGTCCAACTCTCAAGCGGGTCGCGCTCGTGCCACAACACCTGCATGATCAGATCGCAAGCACCGGATATAGCGTGCTTCGCTCACAGCCAGAAAAGCTCTACCGGGCTATCTTTACTTCCGTTTGCTCACCGACGAGTTCATCGCCCGGATGCGTGAACTGGAGCGTGGTGCAAGCTATCCAGCGGTTCGCGATAACGACGTTCTCAACGAAGTCATCCCCGTCCCGCCCCTCCCCGAGCAGCGGAAGATCGCGGCGGTGTTGGGCGGGGTGCAGCGGGCGATGGAGCAGCAGGAGCGGTTGCTGGCGCTGACCGCCGAACTGAGAGTCGAAGCCACCCCGTTGCGTTGCGCCTGCCTGTGCGTCGCACGCAGACAGGTCCACCACCCAGTGGTGGCCCGCCTCTGAGATTTGAAATTTCAAATTTGAGATTTCAGAGCCGCCCCGGTCGGAAGCCGTAGCTGTGCTTGCCCCGTGAGATAAGGGCACTGCCACCGCCCCACAGTCAGCCACCGCTATCTCATTGAGCGAGGCAAACTCCGCCTCGAAGATCGGTTCCAGAACGTGCCGCAGCGCGCCTTGCACGATGCGATCACACGCCGAATCGAGTTCACCGCGACTCCCCATACGGGAAGCCGGTGTTACGGACTGGTCGTTCTTATTCCGTTGCTCTCCACCTCGTGTCGCCACGACGCAGTTACGGTTCGATACCGCACGGCTCTTCGCCGCACAGGAGCGGACTTCCACCGCCCTATCCTCGCGTCCTTTCAGGCGCCCTAGGCCGGGTGCCCGCACCGGGCGGCCCAACTTGATTCCACAGGGGCAGGAGTTCTGGGCCTGTCTCGGCTAACCACATGCGTGAAGTCACGCGATTCCGCACCGCGCCGGAGGCAGATAGGCAAGTCGAATGACGAATGAATGACGAAGTTCGAAGCACGAAAGCCGCTGAATTCCTGGTTAGGCGGGGCGCGCGATTTGGCACAGAACCTAACCGCCGGCAGCGGCGATTCATCATTCGACTTCGGAGTTCGGGTTGAATCCGCACTCGCCCCGACGCGCACAATCGCCGAAGCTATGCCGACATGAATGCCGATGCGCTGGCGGCGCGTTTTAAGACCGCCGTCGAATTGCTGGAAGCGATTGCCGCCGACCGCTCGCTGCTCGCCCGGACGTCGGACGAGGAGCGCACCCGCCTGCTCCAGGCGGCTGGGGCGATCTCGCGCCCGGACGCGATTGCCCGTCGCCGGCTGCTCAAGGTGATGCAGCGCGAGCGCAAGGCTCAGCGCATCTTGCGCGACGAGGAGGTGCGGTCCCAAGCCGGCATCCGTGCGCTGCGCCGCGCGCCGGTGTTCACCACGCCGAACGTGTATCCGCCGCGCGAGTTGGTGACGCAGGAAATCACCGACGACCCGGAGGCGCGGGAGGTTATCGAGTCGCAGCACTGCTATGTCTGCAAGCAGCATTACTCCACGCTGCACCACTTCTACGACCAGCTTTGCCCGGCGTGCGCCGAGTTCAATTTCCGCAAGCGCACCGAACTCGCGGACCTGCGCGGTCGCGTGGCGCTGCTCACCGGCGGGCGGGTGAAAATCGGCTACCAGGCGGGCATCAAGCTCTTGCGCTCCGGCGCGCAACTCATCGTGACGACGCGCTTCCCGCGCGACTCGGCGGCGCGTTACGCGCAGGAACCGGACTTCAAGGAATGGGGCCATCGGCTGGAAGTCTTCGGCCTGGATTTGCGCCATACGCCGAGCGTGGAGGCGTTTTGCCGGCACTTGCTCCAGACCCGCGAGCGGCTGGATTTCATCATCAACAACGCCTGCCAGACGGTGCGGCGCCCGCCGGATTTCTACCAGCACATGATGGAGCGTGAAACTGGTTCGCTGGCGGAAATGCCGGAGCCAGCCCGGCGGCTACTCGGCGCTTACGAAGGTTTGCGCGGCTACCACATCTTGCCCGAAGGCGGCGTAGCGTTGCGCGGCGGCGTGCCGGAACTGGCCGGTCTGACGCACGCGGCAGCGCTCTCGCAGGTGCCGCTGTTGCCGGAGGAACTGGCCGCGCAGCGCGCGCTGTTTCCCGAAGGACAGCTCGACCAGGATTTGCAGCAGGTGGACTTGCGCGAGCGCAATTCCTGGCGGCTCACGCTGGCGGAAGTGCCGTCGGTGGAATTGCTGGAAGTACACCTCGTCAACGCCGTCGCGCCCTTCATCCTCAACGCCCGGCTCAAGCCCCTCATGCTGCGCAGCCCGGAGCGCGACAAGCACATCGTCAATGTCTCGGCGGTGGAAGGCCAGTTCTACCGGCCCTGCAAGACGACGCGCCATCCGCACACAAACATGGCCAAGGCGGCGTTGAACATGATGACGCGCACCTCGGCGACGGATTACTACGGCGACGGCATCCACATGAACAGCGTGGACACCGGCTGGGTGACGGACGAAGACGCCGCCCAGATCGCCGCCCGCAAGGTGCGCGACCATCGCTTCCATCCGCCGCTGGACATCGTGGACGGCGCGGCACGCATCGTTGACCCCATCATCGCCGGCTTCAACACCGGCGAGCACGTCTGGGGGAAGTTCCTGAAGGACTACCAGCCGACGGATTGGTAGTTGTGAGGGAGAAAGAAGTGCGAAGTTAGAAGTTAGGAGTTAGAAGTGCGAAGTCCTAACTCCTAACTCCTAACTTCTCCCCCACGGCGCGGCGCTGAACACCGGCCGGGCGCGCTCGGTACGCGGTACCGGTGGCCGCTGGTCAGAGCCGGTCACCGACTCAATTCCCGGATTCACGAACCGGATGCGCCGCTCCTTGTAGAGCCGGCCCAGGGCTTGTTTGAAGGCTTTCTTGCTGGTGCCGAAGGCGTCCCGGATCACTTCCGGGGAACTAGAATCGTCCATATTCAACCGACCGCCGTTGCCGGCGAGCGCCTGGAGGATTTGGTCGGTGAGCGAGGCTACCCGCTGGTAACCCGAGGCATCGAGACTAAGATCAATCTTGCCGCCCGGCCGGATGGCGCGGACGAAGCCCTTCAGCTTCTGGCCAGACATCAGCCGGCCAGACATGGTGTCGGAGTAGAGCAATCCCCGGTGGGCGTTCTCCACGATGGCGTTGTAACCCAGCGGAGTCGGGCCGGTGATGAGTAGTTGCACCGCCTGGCCGGCACGGTAGGTCGGTGCCAGTTGGCTTAGGTGTCGGTGCCAGCGGCCACTGGCGACGATGCGATCGGTCTTGGGGTCGAGGTGGATGTGGACGATCACCCACTGACCAAGGCGGACGGGAATCTTTTGTTCCCGGAAGGGCAGGAGCAAATCCTTTGGCAAGCCCCAGTCGAGGAACGCGCCGATCTGCGGGTTCACGCTGACCACCTCCAAACAAGCAAACTCCCCGACCATAGCCTTGGGCGTTTCGGTGCTGGCCACCAGCCGGTCCTCGGAATCGCGGTAAAGGAAGACGTCCAGTGAATCTCCCGGCGCGACGCCGTGCGGAATGTAGCGTCCGGGCAGCAGGATTTCGCCCAACTCTCCGCCGTCGAGGTAGAGTCCGGGCGTGACGGTCCTCAGGACCGTGAGTTTATTTCGCGTGCCGATGGTTGCCATCATGCGGCAGACTAACCGCCGGCGGGCGCAATCGGGAGGAAAATCGGTGATCGAAGGCGGCACACCCACGCTGGACAGATCAGCGAATGGCAAGCAACTCGACCTCGAACATCAAAGTCGCGTTGGGCGGGATGGCGCCAGGATAACCGTCGCGGCCATAGGCGAGGTCGGGCGGAATGGTGAGCTTCACCTTGTCCCCAACCTTCATGGTGGCGACGCCGCGGTCCCAGCCCGCGATGACCTGACCTGCGCCCAGCACGAAGTCGAATGGTTCATTGCGGTCCACGGAACTGTCGAACTTGCCGCCGTCGGTGAACCATCCGGTGTAGTGAACCGTGACGATCTGGCCCGACTTCGGTGCCGGACCGCTGCCGGTGACGAGTTTCTCAATCTTCAAATCAGTGTTAGCCATCGCGCATTCTCGGCGGGCGTTGCGGGGCGGGTCAAGGCCGTTGGTGCTCAGAGCGTGTGAAAACGCCTGTCGTGGTAGGGCGAGGCTCCTGCCGAGCCTCACCGAAAGCGGCAATGATCCTACCGGACGGCTC
>CAINDV010001046.1 GCA_903847485.1 uncultured Verrucomicrobiota bacterium | reverse complement strand
GTATCGCCATCCAAGGTGTCCCCCATCGTGAACGGCCCGGCGGGAACGAGAGCCATGCCGGGTGGCTGGTCGGAGGCGTTGAGGCGGAAAAAGACGTTGGTGGAGAAGCGGTCGGGCCAATCCTGGACGGCGTCCCAGACGACGAGCTTGTTGGTGCCCGCCGTAACGCCGTAGCCGACCTCGCCGGTGAAGTGGGTGGCCGGCAGGTCGTAGGTGGTGCCGCCATTGGTGGAGACGGCGACGGTCACGAGCATCGGGTAGGCTCCGCCGGTGGCGAGATCGTAGCGGAGGTCCACCAGGTTGGTGCCCGCCCGCTGGCTGACGCGGAGGTTGGCGATGCCCCCGGCGAAGCAAAGCGGCGCGGCCAGCAGCAGCCCAGCGGCCACCGCAAGGGCGAGCGTCAAAGCGGCGGCCCGGACGCGGTTTGACCGAACATTGCCTTTGGCCGCTCTGCAGGTGCCGGAGACTTGCTTGTTTAAGGTGCTCATGGTTGGCCAGACTACGCTTTGTGCCGGCCACGGCAAAGGTATTTCCCCAAATTTCTTTCCTGCACTCGGCGCGGCCATAGCGCAGCGAAGCCGCCACCAAAGCGGAGCGCCGGTTGGCAACCGGCTTGGAACGATCCACCACGCAAAGCCGGTTACAAACCGGCGCTCCAACCTGCTGGAAGAATCTTCGCGGCGAGCGCCGATTCTGTGAGATAGCAATGTAAAGAGGCCGGACCTGGTCCACGGAAGTCCAGGCGATGGTGAGCAGGCGGGTCAACCCGTGAATGTTGGTGGCCAGCGCTCCCGTGCCGTCCAGCGCCGAATAGGATAGCGGCTTGAGTTCGATACCGATGCCCTTGACCTGGGAGTAACCGGGCGTGATGAAGGGTGCCAGGGCGGAAAGCACCGCCGCCCGCAAGGCCCAGGCGAAAGTCGGTACCCCTTGTCGCGTGGCCCACGCCGCCCATGCGGCGTCAGGGGCAAACCGCCTTGCTGCGAACTGAGCCGGGAGAATTCTCAGCCCTTTTCTATGGCGGCGGAATCGGTGGAGGTTGGATAAGGTCGCGGGCCTCCGTGGCGGCGGCGCGGACGGCGGCGTTGGTGTCGGCGGCGAGCGCGGCGAGAGCGGGCAGGGCCGGGGCGGCATTCGTGCCGAAGTTGCCGAGCACCCAGGCGGACGAGGCGCGCATTTCGGGCCGGGAGTTGGATAGGTTCTGCGTGAGCATTACCAGCGAGGCTCTGGCTCTGAGGTTCACGGGGCTGAGGGCGTTCGTAGCGGTAAGGCGCACCGGGGCGCTGGGGTCGCTGAGGGCGGCGACGAGGGCGGCGAAGACTTCGGGGCTCCACGGCTGAAGATAGGCGAGGGACGCGGTCGCTTGGCGGCGCTCGGTGGGGGAAGTGGATTCAAGCATCCGCCGCAGGGCGGGTTGGGCCAGGCGCGTTGGCGTGCGGAAGTTTTGGAGCGCCTGGGCGGCGGCTTCACGCGCCTGACCGGTCTCCTGCTCGACCAAAGCGACAAAGCCGGTTGCCGGCACAGTCCAAATGCGAGTCAAGGCGTAGGCGGCCGAGGCGCGCACGGCTTCGTTGGTGTCGGCCAAGGCCCGGCACAAGGCGGGAATGGCGGGCGTGGCGTTGGTGCGGGGGAAGCTCAAACCGTAACTGGCGGCTTGGCGGATGACTGGATTCGGGTGGGCGAGGCTCCGGATGAGCGCCGGCAGGGCGGTGGGGCCGAGGTTGCCGAGGGCGGCGGCGGCGGCCGAGGCGAGGCGCTGATCACCCTGGCGCAGAGCCGCTTCAAGATCTGGCGCGGCGGCGGCGGCGGGCGGGCCAATAAACCCCATCGCTTGCGCCGCGAGGGCGTGCCTGGTGGCAGCGTCGGCGAAAAGATACTCCCGAATGATCCAGCGTTGCACCGCTGTGGGACTATGGTTGGCAACTCGGAACAGGAAACTCTTGAAGGGCGGGTCGCCGGCATGCAGGGCGCGGCGCAGGGAAGGAACGGCGCGTTCACCGAGCTGGCGCAGGGCGGCTTCGGCGGCCTGGCGTTCAGCAGGGGTGCCGTAGGCCATCATAATGCTCCACTCGGCGGCGGAGTGCCCGCCGCTGCGCTGGCTCTGGAAGTGAGCGACGATCCAAGCCAGGCCGGACAGGGCGGCCAGCACCCCGAGAAGGAGCAGAAGGCGATGGGAAGAAGGCGTTTTCAAATTGGACTCGTGCTCAGAGATGTAAATGACCAATGACGAATGGATGACGGAGATTGAAGCCCGATGCTGCCCTAAACTGGTGGGGCGCAAGATTCGGCTCCAAACCGGGCGGACGGAGGCAGCGATTCGTCATTCAGATCCAAACCTGTGCTTCAGAAGCCCGCCAGCCACCAGTCCGTCTGGCCGCGTTCAGCCCACTACGGCGTCGGCCAGCTTGCGGTAAGTCGCCAGCGCCAGCAGCGGCCAGGCGTTGCGGTACATGTCGTATTTCAGGTAGAACACCTTCGGGAAGCCGGTGCCGGTGACTTCATCCTCGGTCCAGGAACCGTCGGCGTTTTGCGTGCGAACGAGGTATTCGAGACCGCGCCGAAGGCTGGGACGCTCCTGGTCGCCAAACGTGCAAAGGCCCATCACGGCCCAAGCGGTTTGGGAAGCCGTGCTCGGTCCCTGGCCCTTGAAAACGGTATCGTCGTAGGTATTGCATCGTTCGCCCCAGCCGCCGTCGCTGTGCTGGACACTTTCCAGCCAGTCGCGGGCCTTGAGCAGCCACGGTTCCTGCATCGGGTGGCCGATGAGTTTCAGCCCGCGCAAGACCTGCCATGTGCCATAGACGTAGTTCACGCCCCATCGGCCATACCAGGAGCCGTCCGGCAACTGTTCCCCGCGCAGGAAGTCCAGGGCGCGCTTCACCTGCGGATGGTCCAGCGGGTAGCGTTCGTGGCCGAGCACTTCGAGAATGCGCGCGGTAATGTCGGCGCACTCCGGGTCGAGCATGGCGTTGTGGTCAGCGAAAGGCACCTTCTCGAGAATGCCCTTCGTGCAATCCTTGTCGAACGCCGCCCAGCCGCCGTCCTTGCACTGGAAGGCCATCATCCAGTTGAAGCCCCGCCGGTAGGCGGCGTCGCGCCGGACGGGATCACTCGGCTGCACCAAGCGCAGCGCCAGCAGCACCATCGCGGTGTCGTCCACGTCCGGGTTCCACTTGTTGGCGTATTCGAAAACCCAGCCGCTCGGCTCGATATCCACGGGGTTCTTGTGATACCAGTCGCCCCGGAAACGAATCTCCTTGGACACCAGCCAGTCGGCGGCCTGCCTGAGCCGGGGGTGATCGGCAGGAAGCCCAGATTCCGCCAAACAGATCGTGACGATGGCCGTGTCCCAAACCGGCGAGAAGCACGGTTCAATGCGGAGGCTGTCTTCAGTTTCGTGTTCGAGGCGCTTGAGCTCCTTTAGTTCGCGCTGAAGGATCGGGTGGTCCTTCGGATAGCCCAGCGATTGGAGTGCGATGATACTGTTGAGTATCGCTGGGAAGATGGCGGCGAGGCCATCCGAACCTTCAAAACGTTCCAGCATCCACTGCTCGGCGCGCTTGAGAGCGCGTTTGCGAAACGGATGAATTCCCTTTTGGGCAAAGAGTTCGGCGAACTTGTGCAACCGGTCCAACCAGAGGAAGAAGTTGCGCAAGCTGATGCGGTTCGGGTCTGGCGGTAACGCCAGGTCGCGCTCGTGGAAACCCGCCGGATAAAGCTCGTCCAGGCGGACGTTGCAGTTGAGCTGCCGGGTAGGCTTGTAGTGGTTGATGATGGAAAGCGGGACGATCATCGCCCGGCTCCAGTTGCTCATGTCCCAGAAATTGACGTGGAACCACTTCCCGATGAGCAGCACCTCGGCCGGGATGGTGGGGACGTAATCCCACGGGAACAGCCCCAGCAAAGCGAGGTAGAGCTTCGAGAAAGTGTTCATCCGCGGCACGCCGCCCAGGCTCTGGGCCACCTCCCTCGCCCGGAGCATCCGCGGATCGGTTTCCGAAACGCCGGCCAGCTTGAGCGCGAGGTAAGCCTTGACCGTGGCGTTCACCTCCGCCGGACCGCCGAAGTAAATGTTCCAGCCGCCGCCGGGAAGTTGCTTGGAAAAGATGTGGTTCACCGCCTTGCGCTGCCATGCCGGGTCAGTGTCGCCCGCCCAGTGATGGTAAGCCACCATGTCGGCGACCAGCGTCACGTCCACGATAAGCTCGCCGACCCAATAGCCCTCCGGCTTCTGAAGGCTCAGGAGGTAATCCTGCGAACGCCGCGTCGCCACCGCCACAGCGGCGTGGAAGGCGTCTAGCGTCGGCGCGGAGGCCGGCTTTTCTGCTATCTGATTTGAATCCAAAGGTGCAAAAACCACGGCGACACTTTGCGAACCGGGCGGGAAGCTGTAAAGGGGGAATTCCGCCGCCGGCGCGGTGTGTGCCAGCGGCGATGTGAGGCACCGTCGTGCCTACTGGTCCTGGGCGGTGAACGTTGCCACGAGCGGACGATGATCGGATCCGGCACCCCAGTTGGACAGTGCCAGGACATAGGTTTCGTCGGACACCAGTTCGCGTGCCATGCCGGAGCTGACCAAGATGTAGTCAATGCGGCTGTAGCTGTCTTCCTTTCCGTAGAAATGGGTCCAAGTGATGTTGCGCGGGTTGTAACGTGGATTGTCATTGGGGAGGTTGTCGCCGTTGCGCTCGGCCGGGCGGGTATCCACCAACTTGTTCGCCCCGCGTCCGATCACTTCCTTGGCGGCGAGACTGTCATAGACATCGTTGAAATCGCCCAGCACCACGAGGTTGGCCTTGGGATTGGCCGCCAGGCGGGCGTCAACCAACTCGCGTAGCAACCGGGCTTCCGCCAGACGCATGTCGCCCTCGTCGGCGGTCGCCACCGCGCGGCGCGATTTGAGGTGTGCGGTGATGAGCGTGAAGGCGTAACGATCGCTCACGTTAAGTGCCACCTCCGCAAACCCGCGGCTGACTTGCATCCGGCGTCCCGCCAGAAGGTAGTTTAGGTTGGTATGCGGATGTGTGGCAGTGAAGGGAAGTTTGCTCAAGACGGCCACGAAGATGTTTGTATCAAAGCCTGTAGCAAGATTCCAATGGGGAAAATCCAACCCCTCCGCCTTGAGCGCCGCCCGCAACTCCAGCAGCGCCGGCACACCACCGACTTCTTGGAGGGCGAGCACGTCGGGCTTCAACGCCCGGATGCCCTCGCGAATCTTGGCCTTGGCGGCCGCGGTTTTTGCTGGGCGCGTGCCAACAGCACCCTCCAGGTAATTCTCGAGGTTGTAGGTGGCGACTCGCACCGTGTCGGCCGCCAGCAGGCCAGGTGAACAGGCCAGACCCATGAGCAACGGGGCCAGACGTGACAAGTAGCGGATGAAAAGCATGGCGTGTGATACTCGTTTCGGTGGGGGAAGTCAAAGCCGCATAAGCAGTGCGCCGCCGACCGGGCGCATCTTGGTGGTGTCACCGCGCCCCATCACCGGACTTTTTGTCGAGCGGCAGATTCATCCGGCAGCCAGATGGACGGGCCGAAGTGCTGCCTGCTGGAGGCGGCGTTACGGGGGTAATACCCAAAGGCACCCTCGCCGATAGATTCGTAGATTCGCTTCGGTGAGAGATTAGCGACCGGTAAACGCGCCGGCTTTCCAGCGTTAGAGCGGTCAGCGTGGTCCGAACTGCTGGTAGAAGAGCACTGCGGAGATGGTCAGGCCGATGGCGGTGATGAGCTGCCGCACACGTTGCTGCGGGATGCGTTGGGCGAAATGCGCCCCGAGGTAATAGCCGGTCAGAGCGCCGACGGTCATCACGCCCGCCCTCGGCCAGTCAATCAGCCCGGCGAAAATGAACCAAATCGCCGCCACCAAGTTGATGAGCGAGCCGAGGACGGTCTTCAGTCCGTTCATTTCGTGGATGTTCGTCAGTCCCAGGAATCCCAGCGTCGCGAGCATGAGGATGCCGATACCAGCGCCGAAGTAACCGCCATAGATCGCCACGGCAAATTGAAAGCCCACCGCGACCCAGACGGCGCGAGGGTGCGGAGCGGCGGGTCCAGTTCTTTCCGCGAAGCCAGCGAAGCGTCGGAAGGCCCCTTGCGCCAGGAAGATGAGGGTGGCAAACAGCAAGAGAAACGGCACCAACCGGCCAAAGGCCCGCTCGCCGGTGACGGTAAGCAGCATCCCGCCGAGCAAGCCGCCGAGCAGACTGGCCGGGATGAATCGCTGGAGCCACGGTTTGACCTGCCGGATCGGCTCGCGATACCCGAAGACGCTGCCGGCGGTGCCAATGACGAGCGCCAGCGTGCTGGTGGCGTTGGCCTCCAGCGCGTGCGTGCCGAAGGCCAGCAGCGCTGGAAACGTAATCATCATCCCGCCGCCGGCGACCGCGTTCACCGCGCCCGCCGCCGCCGCCGCCGCCGCCAGCCCGATCATTTCGCCCGGAGACATCATGTGCCGCCGAGTTTGGAGCAACGGCGACAAAACTCAACCGGAAGGATTCCGGACGCCCCCAGGTGGGGCGGCGGCGTGACACCGTCCGCCCGGTGTCTCTCTTCGCTCACGCGGGGCCGGCCAGGTGGCAATTCAGGAACGGTTTTCAATTTGCTCGATCGCCCAAGCGGCGTGTTCGCGAATCAGCGGCTCCGCATCCACTGCCGCTTTCGCCAGCGCCGGCAAAGCGCAGCGGTCGCCGATGTTGCCCAATGCCACGCAGACATTCCGCAGCAGACCACGGCGCTTCGAGCGCAGCAAAGGCGTCCCTTGGAAACGGTTCTTAAAGCCGGCGTCGTCCAGCGCCACGAGTTCCAGCAAATCCGGCGTCGCCAGGGACGGTTCCGAGAAGGAGCGCAGCAGCCCGGCTTCGCGGGCGAAGCGGTTCCACGGGCAGACGGCTAGACAGTCATCGCAGCCGAAGATGTGGTTGCCGATGGTGGGGCGCAGTTCGATCGGAAGGCTGCCTTTCAATTCAATCGTCAGATAGGAAATGCAGCGCCGGGCGTCGAGTTGGTAGGGGGCGACGATGGCGGCGGTTGGGCAAGCATCAAGGCAGCGCACGCAGGAACCGCAGCGATTATTCTCCGGCTCATCCGGCTCCAGTTCGAGGGTGGTCAGGATTTCAGCGAGCAGGATCCAATTGCCGAAGCGCCGGCTGATGAGGTTGGTGTGCTTGCCGATGAAACCGAGGCCGGCGCGCTGGGCAAGGTCGCGTTCCAGCAAAGGCCCCGTGTCCACGTACCAGAGCGAATGGGTGTCCGCGCCGCCGAGCTGATTGACGTATTGGGCCAGTGCCTTCAACCGCTCGCGGAGAACATCGTGGTAATCGGTGTGCCGGGCGTAGCGGGCGACCACGCCGCGCGGGGTTGGGTTGGAGGCAGAGATCGCTGCTTCCGTCGGGCGCATTCGGGCAGTGCCAGTGTAGTGGGGCGGTCCGTACCGGTTGGCGTTTGGGACGGACGGCAGGAGGCCCGTGAGGCCCGCGCCAGCCGAGCGTTGCTGCCCAGACGCACCGGCTCCAGCCTGGAGCTCTGCCGCCTCGGCGGAGTAATTCACTGCCAGCACGATCACGCTGCGCGCGCCGGGCAGGACGAGCTGGGGGTTCAAACGCTTGGCCGCGTTACGTTCGAGCCAGGTCATCTCGCCGTGGCGCTTTGCCGCGAGCCAGCCTTCTAAGTGCGGGCCGGTGCCGGGCGGGGCGGCGGTAGTGAAGCGGCAGCCGGCGAAACCAAGTTCGCGGGCGCGCTGGCAGAGGGCGGCCTTCATGGTGTCGGCTGACGGGTGCGGAATTGCGTCACGACCTGTCTCGCCACCTCGGCCACCGAGTGGCGTTCCGTGCTAACCACCGCGTCGGCCTGGCGGTAAAACGGCTCGCGCGCCGCGAGCAGACTGCGGATTTTCGCCCGGGGATCGGGATCCTGTAGCAGGGGGCGGTGGTGGGCGTGGCGGACCCGCTCCCAGAGCAGTTCCGGTGAGGCCCAGAGATATACTACGAGGGCGTGGGTCTTGAGACTGGCGAGATTGGCTTCGTTGACCGGCAGCCCGCCGCCGGTGGAAATCACGATGCGCTCCAGCGTCGCAAGTTCGGCCACGGCCTTGCTCTCCCATTCCCGGAACGCTGGTTCGCCATCCTGCGCGAAAAGTGCGCTGACGGTCTTCCCCGAGCGCCGCTCAATCCACCCGTCCGTATCGAGAAAGGTGAAGCGCAGGCGATCCGCGACGAAGCGGCCGACGCTGGACTTGCCCGCGCCCATGAAGCCAATGAGCGCGAGGTTGCGGATCTGACGGGTGACAATCACGCGCCCACTTAAGCCCATCCGGTGGAGAAGAGCACGCGGAATGTGAGAAGGGGTTAAATCGTGGAAAGGTTCAAAGGGTTAAATCGTGGGAAGTCCCGTGTTCCTTGCGGACCTGCTCACGGACCATGAACCTCTGCGTCCTTTGCGCCTCTGCGTTAAAGCGGGTCGGGTCTTCAACGCCGAGACGCCGAGACCGCAGAGTCCCAAGCCAACCC
>CAINDV010001045.1 GCA_903847485.1 uncultured Verrucomicrobiota bacterium | reverse complement strand
ACATCCTGAGCCTGGAGAAGTCCGGCACCTTTCGCGGGCGCTACCATGTGCTGGGCGGACGCATCTCGCCGCTGAATGGCGTCGGCCCGGAAGATTTGCGCATCGCGGAACTGGAGCGCCGGCTGGAGCACGAGCCGATTCAGGAAGTCATCATCGCGCTGGGCACCGACGTGGAAGGCGACGCAACGAGTTATTACCTCGCCAAGCGCCTGACCCGCGCCGGACTGATCGTCAGCCGCATCGCCCACGGCTTGCCGGCCGGCAGCGGGCTGGAATTCGCCGATGAACTCACGCTCAGCCGTGCGTTGGAAGGCCGGCGGGAGATTGTTTGAGAATGACGGATGACGAAAGAATGACGAGGCCCGAAATCCTGGACTGGCCCTTCTGGAACCGAACCGCTGGCATGGGAATGGCGGGTGGAAAATGGGGAGGCTCTCGCGTGAGCCTTGCTTCGGTAGGGCAACGCTCCTGCGGGGCTGCCACCAAAGGCGGAGCGCCGACATTTTTGTCGGCGTGGTCCCAGTTGGTCGGACTGGCCGACAAGAATGTCGGCGCTCCGGTTTGGCTGCGGCTCCGCGGGAGCGTCGCCCTACCGGCGCAGAGTTTGCGCAGAAGCCATTCCATTTTTCGCCTGCCCTGGTTCTGCCAGCGGCTTGGCTCCAGAAAGATCGGCTTAGCCGTAACTATTCAGTCGGGCGGGGCACTTTTGACGCAAAGGGTGTTGAGCGGGAGAGGTTCCGGTCACCATTTGGTGACCGGCAACCGGGTGTTTCAAGGCCTGTCTTTCCTTTGCGTCTTTGCGCCTTTGCGCCTTTGCGTTGAAACTCTATTGAAAGGATACGGCTTTGGGTTGCGAGCTTCGTCATTCTTTCGTCATTCGTCATTTCCCGACACTGAGTCCGCTCAGAAGCAACCGTCCATCCCATGTCCCCCAAGACTGTAATCTTCGACCTCGGCAAAGTGCTGGTGGATTTTGATTTCACCATCGCCGCCCGCAAAGTGATGAAGCGTTCGCTGCGCCCGCCGTCGCCACTCTCGGCGCTGACGCATTTCTCGCCGCTCGTCTGCCGCTTCGAGCGCGGCGAGATCACCGACCGGCAGGTTTTCGCGGAGATTTGCAGCGTCATGGGCTACCAGGGCACATTCGAGGAGTTCGCGGAGGAGTTCTCCAACATCTTCACGGAGATGCCGGAAATGATCGCTCTGCACGCTCACCTGCGTGCCGCCGGCGTGCCGACTTACATCCTGTCCAACACCAACACCCTGGCGGAGCAGCACCTCCGCCGGCACTATCCGTTCTTCGCAAACTTCGACGGCTACGTCTTCTCTTTCGCTGTGGGCGTGATGAAACCGGAAGCTGCGATTTACGAGGCCGCCGAGCGGCTCTGCGGCTGCCGGGGCGCGGAAATCCTCTTCATCGACGACCGGCGCGAAAACGTCGAGGGCGGCACGGCGCGCGGCTGGCAGGGCTTGGTGCAGGAATCTCCGGCCAAGACTATCGCCGCGCTGCGGAAACTCGGGCTGCCCGCCTGAGTTGGCGCGCTGACGGGCGCAATCCAGATGCCTCCGAAACTCATACCGGCTCGCACGCGGCGGCAGGCGATGGATTGGAGCCTGGTGCTGGTGAGCCAGGGCATCGAGGCGAGCATCGAGTATTGTGAAGAGACGGGGGCCTGGGCGCTGGGCGTGCCGGCCGCTGATCACGATCGCGCGCTGGCGTCCATCCGCCAGTATCGGATCGAGAATCGCCGCTGGCCGTGGCAGCGCGAAGTGCCGTTGCCTGACTTCGTCTTCGACGCTGGCAGCCTCGCCTGGGTGGTGCTCAACGTCTGTTTCTTCGCGCTCAGCGAGCAGGACGCGCACTTCCGCGCCGCCGGCGTGATGGACGTGGCCGCCATTTCGCATGGGCAATGGTGGCGGCTGTTCACCGCCATGTTCCTGCACGGCGACCTGGCGCATCTATCCACGAACGCCGCGATCGGCTTCGTGCTCCTCGGCTTGGTCATGGGGCGTTACGGCACCGGCGTCGGCGTGCTGGCGGCTCTGCTGGCGGGGGCGGCGGGCAATGTGTTGGTCTGGTGGCTTTGCGCCGCGCCGCGAGCAGGATTGGGCGCTTCCGGATTGGTGCTCGGCGCGCTGGGTTTGCTGGCCGCGCAGACGGTAGCCGCCTGGCGCGGCAGCTTTCGTCCGCCACGGGTGGTGATCGTGGGCTTGGCGGGCGGATTGATGCTGTTCACGCTGCTGGGGCTTTCGCCAGGCACGGACGTTCTGGCGCACAGCGGCGGTTTTGTGGCGGGAGTAGGCGTAGGTGCTGGGCTTGTGTTCGCGCCCAAACTCCAGCGCAACGGGCTGGTCAACCTGCTGGCGGGACTGGTTTTCACCGCGCTGGTGGTTGTCTCTTGGTGGCTGGCGCTGCGATGAAGCGGAGGTTGCGCCAGTGAGATTCCTTTTCCCAACTCAACTCAGATGCCTGCTTCGGCGCGGGTTTGTGCTGCGCGCGGCGTTGGTGCTGTTGCTCGGTTTCGCCAGCGCGACGACGGCGGGAGCCTTCGACGCGCGGGGAGCCCAGTTTCTCGGTTTCACGAACTTCTCCCTTTGGAAAAAGTCCTCCGGCACCAACCGCACAGAAGTCGTCTTGCGCTCGCCCGAGATCACCGCCTGCCTGGACTGGAATGAACTTGTCGCGTCGTGGAACATTGCTCTGCCAGCGGACGGCTTCCTGTGCGTCGAGGCGCGGGCGATTCAACCAGACGCCGCGACTAAATTCTACGTCCTGGGCTGCTGGTCGGCGGACCCTCAACGACACCCGCGGGCCAGCGTTCCTGGTCAGCGCGATGCCGATGGCGACGTGGCGACGGACACGCTGAAGCTGCTTCGACCGTGCCGGAAGTTTCAGATTGGCTTGATTTTGGGCGGCGGTACGCGGCTGACAGATTTGAAATTCCTGGGCATGTCGTTGCTCGACAACCGGGTCCGACCCGCGCCCCTGGCGCCCAACCGTGCGGCTTGGGGCAGGACGATCGCTGTGCCGGAGCGTTCGCAGATGCCATTTCCCAACGGCGGGACGCTGTGCAGCCCGGCGGTAGTCTCCATGTTGCTCGGCCACTGGGCCGGCGCGCGGCAGCGACCGGACTGGGACCGCACGGTGCCGGAAGCGGCCGCCGGTGTGGACGATCCAAACTGGCCTGGCACTGGCAACTGGGCCTTGAATATGGCTTGCGCTGGGGCGCTGCCGGGGTTGCGCGCTTACGTGGCGCGGTTGAGCGACGTGTCGGAGCTGGAGGACTGGATTGCGCGGGGCGTTCCGGTGGGGTTGTCGCTCTGCTACAACCGCCTGCGCGGCCAGGGCGGCGAGCCGAGCGGGCACCTCGTCGTTTGCGTAGGGTTTACCGAGGCGGGCGACGTGATTGTGAATGATCCCGGAACGAGCCGCAACGTGCGGAAAACCTTTCCGCGGGCGAACCTGACGGCAGCCTGGGCCTACTCCCGACGCACGGTCTATCTGGTTTACCCAGCGGACCGGGCGGTGCCGGAAGATCGGTTCGGCCACTGGGATTCGTCCGTGTCACGGCGCCGAATGGGGCCGGGAAACTGAGTCCGCACGCTGCCGCGTTGGCCTCCGGGGTGGGGGCCAGCGCCGGGTAACGTGTGAGCTGAGAAAGGCGCGCCGAGCTTTCGGACGGGGATTGTTTGCGCCGGCTCATTGTTGTGTCACCTACCGGCGTCAAATTGCACCTTCAACCGCAACGAGGTGCTCAGAACCTCGTTCGGGGTTACGAGCGCGTTCTGGACCTTGCAGTTCAGGATCACATCCCGCTCCCCGCTGGCTGCGCCGGAGCCGGCGCGGATTTCCAGCAAAGAAACCTTGCCCGCCACCAACACTACTTTCTCCGTCACGGTCAGTTCCGGCGACTTGGCATCGAAGCGCACTTCGAAATTCATGGGTGATTGATTCCGAATCTGCACCACCGTCCGCCCTTTCTCCCGGATGCGGATTTCCGGGTTGACAATCTTGATGGATCTCTGGAACAGCGGCTCAAGGAACTGCGCGTCCCCGATCAGCCGACCCTGGCTGAACACCGCCGTCCGCCGGGCAAACAGCGCCTCCCTAACCGCCTCCAGCGTGCGGGCTTTGGCAAACACTAACGTCATCGGCCTTAGTTCGCCCGGCGCCGCGCCATAATCGAAGCCCACCGGGTTGTGCGCATCCGAGTTGCCCAGCAGCGTGATCTGCTTGTCGAGACCCCACTGGTACGCGATCGGGTCATAGTCGCTGCCGTTGACGATCTCGAGGCCGCGCAGCCAGCCGTTGGTGAAGAACTGTTCCTGCTCTGCGTACCAGACAGACTTGCGGTCGGGCTGCTTCCAGCCGGGGTGGTTCCAGAACACGAAGCCGCCTTGCTCGACGGCCGTTCTCACCGCGGCGATGGTGTTGGTCTGGTTCAAAGCCGCCACGTTGGTCAGGAAAAGCGCGTTGAGGTGTCCCGGCGGCTCGCCCCGCGTGATCTCCCCGGCCCGGATGACGATCAGGCCGAGCGGTTCACCGTGGGCACGGGCGATCTCGTAGGGCCGGGCGTGGTTGACCGGAATCTCGTTCTTGTGCGGGGCATACTCGATATGGTCCGTCAACGCGATGGCATCCAAACCGTCCCGCCAGGCCTCCTCGGCACGAACCGTGGGCCAGACGTTCCCGTCGGAGAAAACCGAGTGCATGTGGAAGTCGCATCGCAAGGTCACGAAACCGGGCAGATCCGGGAAAGGCAGTTCAGTCCGGGTGCGGGTTTGCGCTTGGGCCGCCCCCACCAGGGAGAGACTAGCGACCAACAGCGCGCCCAGTGAGCGCGGTGTGGGGTTCAGGACGGATCGCTTGATGTTTGGTGTGGATTTGATGTTTGGCTGGCTAGGGTGCATGTGCATTTCCTTTCACTTGGAATCGTTTCAACTGTTGGCACGGATGAATCCGGGTTGGCGCGGTGCGCGGCTCCCCGATATTCAACGAAGCGCCGCATAGGCTTCCAACAACGGCAGACCCCCGTTGCCGCAACCGGCCAAACACCGCCCGGCACCTGGCATCTGCCAGCTTCGGCAGTTCGTTGACGATTTCGGTCGCACGCATGGCCCTATGATACGCGCTGAACTGCGGTTGTCATCCCGAATATGGCATTCGACATGTGGAATGCCCCATCTCTTGACGGCCTCCTCTTTCCCCAACGGCAGCCGGGGAGCCCCGACCTCGTCAGGAGGCAGTGAGGAACTCCAGCCCCCCCCAAAAAAAACCAAGAAAGAAGTGGCGGGAGTGGCGGGGCTCGAACCCGGAAAGGCTGATGCTCATTATTTCGTAACTGGGCTCGCTAATTGACTCAACCTACCCCAAGGGCTTGGGGTTGCCACCGCAGAGTTGTTTGTAAGGCGCTGGGGAAACCACCACTGCCTGCTGCACCAATCGATAAAACAGTT
>CAINDV010001044.1 GCA_903847485.1 uncultured Verrucomicrobiota bacterium | reverse complement strand
CGTGGAGCTGGTGGTGATGACGGAAGTGATGATCTTCACGGTGTCGGAGGGGAGCCTCGTTACCTCGTCTCCTACAGCAGTGACGAGGACCGTGTTGCTGGCGCCGCGCGGGACGGTGGCGTCGAAGGTGACTTCTACCCGGCCTTCCCAGGAGGCGGCGGGAGGCAGGGCGACGATGGTGCCGCCGCCGGTCATGTCGCTGGTGATGTCGGCGCCGGCGCTCACGGAATCGAGGTAACGGACTGTCCAGCCTGCGCCGCCGGCGGTGCCGCGTAGGGTGAAGAAGTTCGTCACGTTGCCGGCGTTGATGAGTTGGATGGGATAGACGCCGGTCATGCCGTAATCCAGTTCGAGCGCCTTGGTCTGGCCGGTGCCGTCGGCGTTGAAGATGCCTTTGCCGCGGTAGATCACGTCGGTGAGGCGGCGAACCATGAGGTCGGGTTGGTGGTTCGAGTCAAAGATGGCGGTGGCTTTTACCGTGTCGCGGAGCGAGGTGGTGTAGCGGTCGGTGAAGACGCTGAGGGTGGCGCTCTTGGGTGTGCCGCCGATGACGCGGCTGCCGGGCAGGAATTCGACGGTGATGGTTTCCGGCGTGCCGGCGACAAGGTTTGTCACGGTATAGCCATTGGTGCTGCGAAGCTGCGCGGTGATGTCCTGGCCGGCGACGCGGTAGGTGACGGTCCAGCCGGTCTCGGCGGTTTCGGTGGTCTTGACGACGGGCGAGAGGGTGTTGGTGCTGTCGTTCTGGACTTGGACGTTGAAGGCGGCGGGGGCATTGCTGGTGGCGGTCTGCCAGAGGTTCTGCGCGCCGTGCGGAGTGGTTTGGTAAGTGCCGTCGAGCGAGTAACTGGCGACGGGATCGGCGGCTTTCTTGATGAGGAGATCGAGGGGAGTGGGAGGAACCACAGTGCCGGTGGCGGAGTAGTCGCGGAGTAAAGTTGGGGAAGAACACGCAACCCCGACTAAGGTCCGGGAGGACAGGGCTAAGTTCAACTGCGAGTACTGAATCCAATTGACCCCGTTGGTGCCGCGAAACGCCGTGAACGTATTCCCGCTGCGGCGCAATCGAAGCCAAGCATTCGGGACGGGGACGCCTGTGATGTTGTTAGCACCCCAACCGGTGGTTGGCCCGTCCTGCTGGGCACGATAGCTGGTGGCATACACGTTTGCTCCTCCGGGAGCGTGAACGTAGGCCGAGGCATGGCGACTGCCCGCCGACAGGTTCTCTCTCGCCATGAGTTCAGCCGCTTCATAACCGCTTCCATCCAAACGTGCAACCCGAGCCTGGACATCGAAATCACCCTCGAATACCTGGAACCCGAAGTGGAACCAGTCCGCTTGGTACCAAACGGACCCGCTTGCAACGATGTCGAAGTCCGCGGCCCCGTAACTGAAGATCGAGCCAACCGGATTTGTTCCTGATCTGCCAACGTCGCTCGCTTCCAAGTTTTCGGCCAAGATTCCCACGGTTGCATTCACCACAACCGCGTTCCCAGCCAAGTCCTTCACCCCATTGACCGTCACCGTGAAGTTGGTGAAGCAAAGCGTGGCGACGGTGAGCGCGACGGTTTGGCCATCCGGGCGGAGCGTGGCGCGGAGGACTTGGCCACCGGTGCTCAGGGTGTAGTTGGCCGCGTTGGTGGCGGTGGCGGGATCGAGAAGCTCGGTGAAGGCCAGGCCCACGGTGTCGCTGCCGGTGAGTGTGGCGGCGGAGATGGCTTGCGGCGGCGTGTTATCCGGTGTGACGGTCAGGACGGCCTCGGCGCTGACGCGGTTTGTGCCGGGGATGCTGACGAAGCAGCGGAAGCGGGCGCCGTCGTCGGTGCGGAAGAGGCGGGGCGTGGCGTAAGTGGCGGCGTTCGCGCCGGGGATGTCCACGCCGTTCTTCTGCCATTGGTAGAAGGCGGGCGAGTAAGACGCGGTGACGCCGACGGTGAAGTTCGTCGGGTTGCTTTCCAGCACGGTCACGCTGGCGGGCTGCTGGGTGATGACCAAGGAAGTGCCGGCGGAATTGGCATAAGTGGCGAGGTAAGGGGCTGGGATGGGAGCGGCGCCGTTTGTCGGAGCGGAGCCTCCGGGGAATTGCCAGGCGACGGAGACGAAGTCGCCGCCGCTGCCTTCCTTCATCTGCGCTTCGACGTAATAGCTTTGCCCGGCGACCAGCCAGACGGGCGCGGATTGCTGGCTGGCGGAGAGATTCCATTGCCGGAGGCTGGTGGCGCTGGGCACGCTGGCGAGGAGGGTTTTGTTCTCCGGATTGGCGTCGGGGCTGAGGTAGAGCGCGCCTTGGTCATCGGAAGCGACGTAGAAGACGTAAAAGCCGGTAGCTGGTGGAAGGAGCTGGCCGAGCAGGCGTTGGCCGTAGTTGTCGGCGACGTTCACGGGCGACTCGAACTGGGCGACAAAGGAGACCTCGTCCGGCGAGTCGGGGAACTTGGGGTTATTGACCAAATCCGCCAGCGTGCTGCCGCCGAGGCCGGTGAAGACTTCGCGCCGGAGAAAGCCGCGCGTCAGCGTCCACGCGGTGAAGCTGGCGGTAGTGGGCGCGGTGTTGTGCGACGCGGCGGTGTCGGCGACGCCGGTGGCGGTCAGCGTGTAGGCCGCGCCGGGTGTTTGCGGGCTGGTGAGCAGGAGGACGTTGGTGCCGCTGGGCTGGAGGGTGGCGTCGAGCACGGTGAGGCCACCGGTGAAGGCGTAGTTTGCCGAGTTGTTCGCCGAGGCGGTCGTCACTGGCTCGGAGAAACTCACGGTCACGCGGTCCAGCGTGGCGCTGCCGTCGAGGCGGACGATGGTCGGCGGCGTGGTGTCTGCTGTGACGGTGAGCAGCGCCGGGCTGCTGGTGACGCTGCTGAAGGCGTTGGCGACGACGACCGCGAAGGTGCTGCCGCTGAGGCTGTAGGGCGCGCTGGCAATGGTGTAGTTGGTGGCGGTAGCGCCGGGAATGGGAGCGCCGTTGCGCAGCCATTGGTAGGTGTAGGGCGGCGTGCCGGCGGGCACGACGGCGAACGCAGCCGTGGCGCGCTCAGCGACGGTCTGGGGCTGCGGTTGCGCGGTGAGG
>CAINDV010001043.1 GCA_903847485.1 uncultured Verrucomicrobiota bacterium | reverse complement strand
TGAGCTGAAGCGCTCGGGCCCGGCAGCCCAACGCGGGTTGGTTCGCGCCCTGACGCTGCGCGGCACGCCCGCAGCCATTTCCGGTTTGGTGGCCGCCGCCGCCAGCACCGACGCCCGCGTCCGGCGCGAAGCCCTGTCGGGACTCGAAAAAGTCGGCGATCGTTCTATCTGTGCGCGGTTGATCCAGCTTCTGGCGGGCGCGGGCGACGCCGAGGCGATTGCCGCCGCGCTGGCTGGCATTTGCAGCCGCGAAGGCAATCTGGAGGTCATCATCGACGCGTTGCCGCAAGCCGCTCCGGTGACGCGGATCGCGCTGCTGAGGGTGCTCGCCACCGTCGGCGGACCGCGCGCCTTGGAAACCGTGCGCGCCGCCGTGAAGTCCGACGACGCTGCCACCCGCACCGCGGCAGTGCGCGCGCTGGCCGACTGGCCCGATGCCGCGCCGCTCGACGATCTGGTTGCGCTGGCCACCACGACGCCGGACGCGCAGCTCAAGAACCTGGCACTGCGCAGCGTGGCTCGACTGGCGCCGCTGGCCAAGGGCCGACCGGCGGAGCAATTGGCCGCCCTCCTTGATCGCTTGCTCGCCAGCGCCAGCGTCGCCGAACGCAAAGCCTTGCTGGGCGCACTCAGCCAGTTGCCCGCCCCCGCCGCACTTCAGACCGCCGCCGGCCAACTCCAACAGCCTGGCGTGGCGGAGGAAGCCGGCTTGGCCGTGGTGACGATTGCCGAGGCCATCGGCAAAACCAATCGGGCCGAAGCCGTCGCCGCCCTCGAAGCCGTCAGCGCGGTGTGCAAGAATCCGACGATCCTCGAACGCGCCGCCGCCTTGAGCGTGCGGCTCAACGGCCCACAGAATCTGAGTCTGGGCGCGACCGCGACCAACCTCGACGGTCTGTCCCCCGATGGGCAGGGCGGCGGCCCGCCGTCGGCGATTGACGACAACTCCGCGACCTACTGGGACGAGACCGACAACCAGGAGCTTTACGTTCTACGCGTGCAACTTCGGCAGCGGTCGCCCGTGGCCTCGCTGCGCATCCAGGGCTTCCAGCAGCACAACTTCGCGCCGAAAGATTTCGAGGTCGTGTGCGACGACAAGGTGGTGAAGCGAGTTGCAAACGCCCAATACACCGACAACTGGCTCAGCGTGCTGCTGCCGGTCACGGACTGCACGACCGTTGAGTTGAGAATCACTGGCTACTACGGCGCCAGCCCGGCGATCCGGGAACTGGAGATTTACGGACCACCGCCCGCCGCCCGCAAGTGACATCACCTTCGCATCCCACCGCTACCCACCTTGACCAAGAGAACCTCCAGCCCAATATGAACTCACTATCCCGACGCAGTTTCTTGAAACGGACCACCGCCGCCACCGGATCGGCACTGGTCCTTCCGACTTTCGTGCCGGCCTCGGTCTTCGGCGCCAATGCCCCAAGCAATCGCGTCGTCGTCGGCCATATCGGCGTGGGCGGCCAGGGCACCGGGGTGATGAACGGGTTCCTTGGCTTGGCGCAGGGCCAGAGCGTCGCCGTGGCCGACCCCATCAAGGGGCGGCGCGACGCGGCCGCCAAGCAGGTGGAGCAAGCTTACGCCAGCCGGACCGCCCAGGGTTCCTACCAGGGCTGCCAGGCCTACAACGATTTCCGTGAACTCCTGGCGCGCAAGGACGTTGACGCCGTGGTCATCGCCACGCCCGACCACTGGCATGTGCCCATCGGCCTGGCAGCAGTGCGCGCGGGCAAGGATGTTTACATGGAGAAGCCGATGGGCCTGAGCATCGAGCAGGACAAGGCGATGCGCGCGGCGGTGCATCGGCACGGGGCAGTGTATCAATACGGCACGCAGCAGCGTTGCTTCAGCACGCACTGCGCGTTTGCCTGCGAACTCGTGCGCAATGGCTACGTGGGCGAACTCCAGGCCGTCCACGTCGTCGCTCCGAACGGCGAGAGCGGTGGAAAAGCGGTCGCCGAGCCGGTGCCCGCGGGGATGGACTACGACCTCTGGCTCGGTCCGGCGCCGGTGAAACCT
>CAINDV010001042.1 GCA_903847485.1 uncultured Verrucomicrobiota bacterium | reverse complement strand
GCCGCTGGAGCGGGCCACCGGTAACGGTTGGTGCCGATAGTCCTTCAGGGTGGCCGGCGGGTAGGATCGCAACCCGTCGGTGACGATGCGCGCGCCCGGCTCAACGCTGTCGAGCAGGAAGGATCTCAGCGCGGGCACTTGGGCGTTGGGGATGATGCGCAGGCGACAACGCCCAAAGCCTTTGGGGCTGAGGACCGCCACGGCGACCGCCACGAGGGTCTTGCCGAGCGCTCCGCGTCCCCGCTTCCCGGACTGGCTCCCACCGATGAACGTCTCGTCGACCTCAACCGTCCCGGCGAGTTGCTCACGGCCGGGTCGCACCATGGCCGTGCGGAAGCGGTGCAGCATGGCCCAAGCCGTCTGATAGGAACCGAAGCCCAGCAGCCGGTGCAGGGTTTTGGCCGAAACCCCATTCTTTGCGGAAGTGGCGCGCCACGCAGCCTCGAACCAGACCGTCAGGGGGGTGCGCGTGCGGTGGAAGATCGTCCCGCCGGTCACGGACAACCGCCGCCGACATCCGATACACCAAAACCGCCCATCGGCCAGCCGCCAACGGCCAGCCCTCTTGCACTGCGGGCAAACGAAGCCCTCCGGCCAACGAAGCCACTCCAGATAGTCCAGGCACGCGGCATCGTCGGGGAACCAGGCCCGCAGTTCCGCGTCATTGGCCGGATAGCCATGCCCAGCTTTGAGGCGGGGCGCCAGTGGTTGCGTCGTCACCCCCACATCTTGTAACTACCGCACTCAGATGGACACCCCCTTTATTCTAACTTTGATCGCACAGCCCTCTCTAGTTTTGATCGCACCACGACAGCCTACTCTGGGCCTACTCGGCTACCAACCCTGCCTACCCATTCACTACTCACTTACTGAAGCTTTCACTGAAGGGGGGAGGGGCGATTAGGCCACCCCAAACTCCACCCACAGCGGATAGTGGTCCGAGATGCGGTAGGAAATGTTGGCCTTCGTCAACGCGATGTTCTTGTAAACGTGGGGCACGAAATCGAAGTTGCCGGCACTCCGACAGGGCATGTTCAGCAACTTCGCATCTCCACCCTCAAACCACGCAATCTGGTCATAGAACTTGTCCAAGTCCGGCTTCGCGGGTTCTGAGAAAACCGTTCTCGGCACCTGGCGCAATGGTGCCGGCACTGTCAGCCCCGTCGAAGTGAAAGCCTTCCAGAGGGGATCGTCTGCCCGGTCGATGTTGAAGTCGCCCAGGGTCAGCAGATTGTGATGCCACTCGTTCGCCTGCTTGGCCCAGTCACTCATCCACCGGGCGATGGCTCTGAGTTCCAGAGTTCGCGCTGCCGCCTTGTCCCCGTAGTTGATATGCGTTGTGACCAGGATGAACATCGTCTCACGCGCCACGAAACTCACGGCATAGGGGGTGCGGGCGAACTGCCGTTTCAAGGATTCCTGACCGATCTCGTCCAACCATTCCTGTGGCACCACCAGTTCGCAGGCCAGCCTTGATGGCTTTAGCCGCGTGAGGTCGAAGAGGAAGGCAATGCGCTCGTCATTGCCCGCTTTGCCCGCGGTGACATCGGTCATGAGAAAGCCCCAGTTGTTTCCAAGGAACCGCAGCAGGTCGCGCAACGCCCGCAGGTCGCCTTTGACTTCCTGAACCGCCACCACGTCGAAGCGCGAGACGATGTTGCCGATGGCGCGCAGTCCGCGCAGATCGCGCTTGGGCTCGCCGCTGGGGCTGGCGGTCAACTTCCGCGTGAGCGAGGCGAAGGCGCGCAGGTTCCAAGTGGCAATCAAGAGATTCTGCCCCGCTTGTTTTGCCGGGATCCTGGCGTCCAGGGCGGCCTTGAGTGAATTTAGGTCGGCTTGGACCTCGCGGGAGGGGCGTCGGTGATTTCTGGCATAAGGAATCGTTGGTGCGGAACGTTACTCCGAAACCCTGACCCGGTAGAAGAACGGACCGGGGCCAGTCGCGGTGGTGTCGGTGAATTGGTTCTGCGGCGGACTGGCGATGACGTTTGTCGCTATAGCAGCGAAGGGCACGTCCAGGTTGGTGGTGCGATAGGGGTGTGTGACCGTTCAGTAACCCAAAGTTGATAAGCAGGCTGGGCGCTCATTTTGTGGTTGCATATTGTAGCTATACAGATACATTGCCGCCATGAAACCAAATCTCGATTCTCTCCTCCAACAACGGCAGGCCCTCGT
>CAINDV010001041.1 GCA_903847485.1 uncultured Verrucomicrobiota bacterium | reverse complement strand
CCATTTTCTCATTGGTTTCCGCGGGAGATGAAACTGCCGTAACTCATTGACTGGAGCAGCCTTGACGGGGGTTGCTCAGGCGTCGGCGGTTGGCTTTTCCTAGGGACAACACCGGGGCCGGCAGCTTGGGCAACACCCCCCAGCATTTCGCTCTGCGCCGCCGGGTAGCGGTCGGCCAGCCGCCACAGACCCAGGGCCGCCTCGCCCAGGCACACCAACCGCACGCCCTTGAGGCGCTCCACCGCGTCGTCCACTGTCAGGCCCAGCGGGGCCACCCGCTGCTCCAGCGCCCGTGCCAGCTTCAGCGCCAGCAGGCTCACCAGCGCGTGGCCGCGTGGCCGATCGGCTTTGCGCAAAAACACCGGTCGGATTTCCAGCAGCCCAGTCTTCAAGGTGCGAAAGTCCCGCTCCACCCGAGTCAAATCCAGGTAGCGGTCATGCACGGCTTGGGTGTCGGCCGCCGCCACCGGCAGGTCGCTCACCACCACGTAGCAGCCGTCCAGTTGGGCTTCCTCTGCCCGTGCCGGGGCGTCCTCGGTCCACACGACTTTCCGTCCCTCCAGCCGCACGCTCACCCAGCCGCTGAGCCGATATTTTTGCAGCCGCGTTTGCGCCCCCCGCAGCGAACTGGCCGGGTCGCACCGCGGTTCTTTGGCCACCGCCGCGTTGCGGGCCTTGAGCCACTTGCGCACTCGCGCCCATTGGTCGGCCCGCCGTGCTCGTTCCCGCGCCTGGGTCTGCGGATTGCGCCGCAGCACGTAGCGTTGGTTCCCCACTTGCACTTCCGCCGGCTGGTCGTCGAAGAGGTCCAGTTGTAACACGCCGGCTTGCAAAAGCTTGCGCACTTGCGGGTCGGTCAGCGCCGTCACGTAGCGGAAGTTGGCCTCGCCCACCGCCGCCTGGCCCAGCGCCTTGATCATGCCACGGTCGCCCACCACCGCGATTTCCTCGGTGCCAAAGCGCACTTTGAGTTGCGCCACCGCGTCCAGAAAGGTCGGCGGATCGCTCGTGTTCCCCGCGTAAAGCTGAATCGAGAGCGGCTCGCCCACGCCGTCGGTCAACAAGCCGGCCACCATTTGCTTTTTGCCGCGCTTGCCGTCCCGATTGTAACCAAAAGCGGCCAATTCATTGTCCTCGCCCGCGAAATACACGCTGGCCACATCGTAAAGAAACACCGTCCCCTTCGTCGCCTTGGGAGCCAGGGCCGTCTCGATCTGGCGTTGGTGCGCCGCCAGATACTCCAGGGCGGCGTAGAGATCGTCCTCGTCAAACGCGCCCACCTCCAGAACCGCGCGCACCGCGTGGTCCTCGCTGGCCCGGGCCGCCGCCAACCGGCTGCCCTGGAACGCTAACCGGGCGTAAATGAGGTAAAGCGCCAGGCACTGGTGCGGGTGGTTTCGCCGACCGTGCGCACGATCCCCAGTTCGCGGGCCAACGCGTGCAACCCGGCCAGCAGACCGTAGCAAGGGCCAACCTGCACGGTAGGCGCGGCGGCGGGGGGGGGCCACGCTGGGCGGGTGGTAACGCTGGTCTTCGGCAGCGCGTCGTGGCAAAAGCCGTCGATAAGGGCGACGAGTTCGGCGGGCAGGCGGGAGAGGTTGGCGAAGGTTTCATGGACCACAACGGTCTTGCGCGGAGGCGCACCGGCGGCGGGGCGACCCAGGAGGCGTTTGCCAGGGACGCGCTTGCCTTGAACAAGCAGGATGGGCCGATAGGATTTGTCGTTGTGCTGCGTCCGATTGCGTTTGATAAACATGCCGGGCGCAGTCTGCGGGAATTGGCGGCAGGATGCACGCGTGATAGCAATCTATTAGAGGCAACACCACAAGCCACACAATACCCTTGTATTCATTGACTATGTCGCAGATAGACTAGAGCCTGTCCCCAGCGGAGGAAAAGGCTGTCGTTGTTGATCGGGACTGCGTTTCGGCGGTATGCAAGCGGGGGCGATTTCGTGATGGGAGGCCAAATCGTGCCCTTATGCTGGGGAACTTCACCTACTGCGGTCCGACACCCCAGGCACCAGCGATCGAGGCCAGCGCTCGTCAGTCGATGCCAAACCTGCCCAAAATAACGTGTTTTGGCCTCAAATCATGAAATCGCCCCCGCT
>CAINDV010001040.1 GCA_903847485.1 uncultured Verrucomicrobiota bacterium | reverse complement strand
GACGGGGTCAATGTCCCCACCGGCGATCATTGGTGGACACTGTTCTTCAACACCCGGAACTTCCAAGGCCCCGTTGCCGTCCTCACGCCGCACTTTTACTCGGAAGTTACGAAGGCTAACACGAGTGCCGCCGGGTTGATGCTGGACTCGTGCTGGGCCGGGCCGAACAAGTCGATCGCGAATGAGTCACACTTTGTGCCAGGGAAGGAATACGACGGTCCCGAGGGATCCTACTTGCGCGTGGCACCCGTGTTTGCCGCCATCAATCATGGGACGAATGGCAGCATCGCGTTAAATAGTCCCATGGTTTACGACCAGACCGCGCTCTGGAACGCGGCACAACAATGGTTCACCAACAACGGCCCGGCGCCGGTCGGCCCGTTCAATGCCCACGGTGCCGCACTGCAGACTCTTACCGGCGGCGATTTTGGATGGGGTGTTCAAAACTCTCCGCTTGAGGGCTTGCCGATGGCCATGGGGACAGCTATGGGGTTTTACGACCCCGACTCGCAGACTTGGGGCTACCGATGGGGGACCAATTAAGTGACGTACGCCCAGTTCGCCAACGGGACTCCAGCCGTTGCGATGCCAGAATACTATCAGCTCCAAGGGGGCGGCGTGGACGCCGGTTTCGCCGGCGGCGGTGCCCGCGGCTTCGCAACTCGCGAGCGTGAGCTTTGACAGCGGCAGTCCACCGGCGATACCCGGGACCTACACGGTGCCCAACGACCCCGTCTGGACGAATCCGGGGCCTGCGGCGGGCCCGTTCCAGGTGCGGATTGATGATGGCAACGTGGTGACCTATTACTGGTATCGTTTTGAAGATCAGCCGGCGATAATGAAGGCCGGTCTGACCCAGGCCGAGCGCGCTCAACTTGGCTTGGTGGGCATCAACAACCGCTTCTATTCGGCGCGATTTGATGACCTGCAAGTGGTAGCGCCGTCCCGGTGAAAACTCGTCTGCAAGCTTAAACCTTGCTTGATGACCGGAGTTGGTTCGCGTAGGCTGGGTTTCGCTTTGAACCGCAACTTCCAATTCATGGTCATCGGTCTGCTCTTGCTCGCGCCGGAGTTGCTGGCGGGCACGGCGGAGTTGCCAGCGCCCCGCTTTCTTACCCACGTCTGGCGGGCCGACGAAGGGTTGCCGCATAACTCCGTCGTGGCCCTGGCACAGACTCCGGATGGCTATCTCTGGGTCGGCACCCGTCACGGCGGACTGGCGCGTTTCGATGGCGTGCGCTTCCAGGTTTTCGATCCGCTTAACACACCGGCATTGTCCTCCGAGGAGCTGTTAAGTTTGTTCACGGACGCCAACGGCACGCTCTGGATTAACACGGTCAACGGCGGCATCACCGCTTGGCGCGAGGGCACTTTCACACAGGTGCGGGAGGGGGCCGTGGCACCGGTCCACTGGCTGCGCTTCCTCGTCGCGACGCGCGCTGATGGGGCGGTGTTTCAAACTCAAGACGGCTGGCTGGTGCAGGCGACGTTCTCGCCGAACGGTGCCGCTTCGTGTGTGACGATCCCGCCGCCGGATGCGACCGGCAGCGGTTGGTTTTGCGCGGACGCCGAAGGACGCTATTGGTGCCGTACGGCGGATGCGGGCCTGGCGCGCTCCGAGGGCACCAACTGGGTGCGTCTCACAGGCGCGTAGGGTTGAAGTCAAAGATCATTGGCGTGGTGCTGACTGATGCGGAGCAACGGGTGTGGGTCGGAACGGAAAAGGAAATCGCGGTCTGGGACGGAAGTCGTTTTCAATGCCGAACGCCGACAAATGGCGAACCGGAGTTATTAGCCCGAATTCCGAAGTTGGCCGCAAAGAACGCAAAGAAACGCACAGCGGGACAACGAGTTTGGTGGGTTCCGAACCATGCCAGGTTTTTTCCCGGCGGCCCAGCCCTACAGCCTTCTCTTTGTGCTCCTTGCGTTCTTTGTG
>CAINDV010001039.1 GCA_903847485.1 uncultured Verrucomicrobiota bacterium | reverse complement strand
TGGCAATAATCGAAATACTCCAGGTTCATCCAGAAGCTGCCGTCGGGCCGCACGTCAATCAGGTGCTGGCGAATGGCATCGGCGTAGATGGGTTTGCCGTAAGGCGCCAACCCCATCAGCTTGTATTCCCCGCTATTCACCTTGAATCCGCAGTAGTAAGTGAAGGCCGAGTAGAGCAGCCCGAGCGAGTGCGGAAAGGTCTGTTCGCACGACAGCCGGATTCGGTTTCCTTCGCCGACGCCGATCGTGGCTGTGCTCCATTCGCCCACGCCATCCACCGTCAGAATGGCGGCTCGCTCAAACGGGCTGGGGAAAAACGCGCTGGCGGCGTGGCTCTCGTGGTGCTCGGTGAAGACGAACTTGGCGCGGTGGGCGGCCGCCAACTCGCGTTGCAATAATCGGCGCAGGTGAATCTTGTCCTTCAGCCAGACCGGCATCGCCTGCCGGAAACTCTTGAAACCGCGCGGCGCGAACGCGAGGTAGGTTTCCAGCAGCCGATCAAACTTGAGCAGCGGCTTGTCGTAGAAAGCCACGTAGTCCAGTTCCTCTTGGGGCACGCCCCCGGCCTTCAGGCAATAGGCGACTGCGTTGGCCGGAAACGCCGGGTCGTGCTTCTTGCGCGTGAAGCGCTCCTCCTGCGCGGCGGCGACGATGCGTCCATCCACCACGAGCGCGGCGGCGCTATCGTGGTAAAAGGCCGAGATGCCCAGGATGGCCGTCATGCGCGGGGTTGAGGTGGCGGAGAAGAAACTTCGGGAGGCGCCCGCCGCTCAGGAGAGGGCATCCGTCTCACCGAACACGTGCTTGTCCTCGGCCACCTTTTCCGCCAGCAGCACGTGAACGGGGCGGAGGGATGGGAAAAACTCGCCGAGCACGTCCTTGAAACTGAACTTGAGCCGTTTGTAGCGGTGGCGCTTGTCGTCCTGATAGAAATAGTGATGCCGGACCGCGAAGCCCATCGGCTCCAACAACGCGTAGAGATCCGCCTTGGAGTATTCGCGCCAGTGCAGACCGACAATCATGTTCAGGCTCAGGTCCAGTTGTTCGTAGAACTGCCCGACCGACGCCTGGATGGTCTCGCCGCGCAGGAGTTTCAACCGGTTGCCGGCCGAGAGCTGGTTGGGCACCGTCAGATAAAGCAGTCCGCCGGGCTTCATCACCCGGTTGATTTCCTTGATCGCTGGCAGCGGGTTGAAGTTCAGGTGCTCGAGCGTCTCGCACATGATGACGAAATCAAAATGCGCGTCCGGATAAGGAAAATGGCGACGCTTCAGGTTGACGCCGACGCACTCAATGTCGGCCCGCCGGTAGCGTTCCTGCAACCGTGGATTGTTTTGAAACTCCGGGATGTCCTGGGCCGTCACCTGAAAACCCACCTTCCGCAGCGCGAAACAAAGCACCCCCAGAAATGAGCCAATCTCCAACACCCGCACTTCGGAAGGCTTCCGCGGGCACCGTGCGGCAAGAATTTGCTCCAGCTCCTTGAGCGTGCGCACATATTGCGGGCTCAACATCTTGAGGTAGTGGGCCTCCCCCGCTCCCGTCCCGGCCACGGCGGACAACAAATCCACAGGATCGGCGTTGATCTCGTTGATAATGCCATCAACGAGTTCCTGGGCCGGCGGCCAGGCAGGGGGGCCAGCAAATTTGGATTCAGCAGACATTGACATCATTAAGCCGCACCCGTGCGGCGCCGGCAAGTCCATTTCTCCAGTGGGCGTGTCGCCGTGTCGCCAGCGGAATATGCCGCGCTCCACCGGTGCGTGGCGGAGCGGTTTACTGTCCGGGCCTATGCAGAGTAGGTGCTGGCCAGCTACCGGCGACTCCTAGCGCTATGAGTTACTTTTGAGGTTTGACGCTGCGCCTGCGGCACGGCAGCTTCGCGGCGTGCCAGTTACCATGATTGCCAGAACCTCTGCCCCCGGCCTTTCCAGTCCAAGCCCTATCCAGCAAGGCTGCTGTTTTGAGGAGCTTGCGCGGTTGGCACCCGGCACGGCCAATTCCGTGCTTTCCGTATGAACCTTTGCAACAACCAATTTCCCAACGCCTGCGGAGCGTCAGGGAGCAATTTCCAATCAGGCCGTTGGCTGGCGGCGGCGTGGGTGCTCTGGCTGGTGCCGATGGTGGTCATCGCCATTCTCGTCATCGCCCGGCCGGACCAGCGCACGCTCACCCTGCTTTACCAAAAGGCGGTGAAACATTGGTGGAGTCAGCAGGCGCTCTACGAAGGGCCGGCCGGTATGAACTATCTGCCGCACTTCGCGGTCCTCTACAGCCCGTATGACGTTGGCGGGCGTGTCGTCGGGGCCATTCTCTGGCGCTGGACGGCGGCGGCCGGCATCGCTGCCGGGCTTTGGTTTTTCTGCCGGACCATCGGCGGGCCGCAGCGCACCCGCACCTTCGTCATCGTCAGCGCGATTTCACTGCCACTCGCCCTGCCGGCGTTGCAGAACGGACAGGCCAACGCCCACCTTGGTGCCGCGCTGTTGCTGGCCGCGTGGTGTCTGAAAGCGCAGCGGTGGAACGCGGCGGTGGCCTGCCTCTGGCTCGCCACCTGTATCAAGCCGCTCGGCTTGGCGGCGGTGGGGCTGGCTTGGGCAGCTTACCCGCACTTGGGATGGCGCCTGGCCTGCGGATTTGGCGCGTTCCTGGGTTTCCCGTTCCTGTTTGGTCCGCCGGGCTATGTGTGGAGCCAGTACGTCGGCGCGTGGGAGAATCTGCGTCAGTGTTCGGAAGTGACCGAGCATCGCTTCGCGGATCTGAACGGCCTCCTGCGCACGTTCGGGTTCCCGCTCAGCGGCAAGGCTTCGCTCGCCGTCCGCGCCTCCGCCGGGGCGGTGTTGATGCTGGTATGCTGGCGGGCTTCGCGGCACGAAACCGAGACCCGGCGGGCGTTGGTCTGGCTGAGTGCGGCGGCGGGTTTCCTCATGCTCTTCAACCCCATGACCGAGGCCAACAGCTACGCCATTCTCGCCCCCGTGCTGGGGCTGATGGCGGGGTGGGAGTTCCATGGTGGCCGAGCCAGGTTCGGCTGGGTGTTCGCCGGCATGGCGCTCACGATGGGTCTGCTGCCCAACCTGCTGCGCCCGCTCTTCGGCGACGACTTTGCGCTGGCCTGGCATCCTGCCATGACGCTGGGATTCCTCACCGTGGTCGCTTGGCAAACCTTTCAATCTGACCGCCTAGACGCCGGCCTTCCGCGCCCAGCCGTCGTTTCACCATGAGCTTGTCGCCCTTGCCCAACCAGCGTGCCCCGGCCGCCCCGGCTCCGTATCTTTCGGTCGTGCTGCCTTGCTACAACGAAAGCCAGGTCATTCCCGAAACCCTTCGCCGCGTCTCGACGGTCTGCGCCGACCTTGGCAAACCGTACGAGATCGTGGTCGTCAACGACGGCTCCCAAGACAGCACCTGGGCGGTGCTGCTGCAGATGGCCAAGGCGGATCCGCATCTCGTCGCCGTGAATCTTTCCCGCAATCACGGACACCAACTGGCGCTCTCCGCCGGACTCTATTTTACCCGGGGCGATCGTGTCCTCATCATGGATGCCGATCTGCAAGACCCACCGGAACTGCTCTCTGACATGCTGCGCAAGATGGACGAGGGCGTGGATGTGGTGTACGCCCAACGCCGCCGCCGGCCCGGTGACGCCCCGGTGAAACGGTTTTTCTGTGCGGTGTTCTATCGCTTGCTGGACCGGTTGGCGGACACCCGCATCCCGCTCGACACGGGGGATTTCCGGCTTATCAGCCGCCGCGTTTGCGACCAGGTCGTGGCCATGCCAGAGCGGCACCGCTTCATCCGCGGCATGGTCAGTTGGGTGGGCTACCGACAGGAGGCGATCCTTTATGACCGCGACGCGCGCTTTGCTGGCGAAACCAAGTATCCGCTCCGCAAGCTCGTGGCCCTGGCGATGGACGGAATCATTTCGTCAAGCCTCAAGCCCCTGGCTTTTGCCACCGTGATTGGTTCGCTGGCGGCGTGCCTCGGGTTCCTGCTGCTGCTCTACGCGCTCGGTTCCTGGCTTTTCGTCGGGAAAACGCCGCAGGGTTGGGCTAGTTTGTTGATCACCGTGGTCCTTATGGGCGGCCTGCAATTGGTGGTGCTGGGCGTCATGGGCGAATACCTCGGTCGCATCCATGAACAAACTCGGGGACGCCCGGCATTCCTCGTTGATGCCGTGGTGCGCGCGGAAGCGTCGCCTCTGCCGGGGGCCTGAACTCCGGCGGAGCGCGTGCTCGCCAGCTACCGGCGGCGGCTTGCATCATAAGCCGCCTTTGCGGTTTGACGCTGCGCCCCGCACACGGCAGCCTTGGGGGCGTGCCAGTTACCATGATTGCCAGAACCTTTTCCGAGTTCGGATGAGTCGCCTGCCTGCCTATTACAGCCAGCTCGCACCGTTCCGCAGGTTGTTCGAGCAGGGCAACCCGATTCTTACCTATCACAAGATCGGGCCGCGTCCGCCGCGTCCGCGGATGAAAGGCCTTTACCTAAGCGCCAAACTCTTCCGCCGCCAATTGCAGGAATTGCGTGCTGCCGGATTCACCAGCGGTTCGCTCGACGCCTGCGCCGGCCCGCGCCAGGGGCGGCGGCTCGTTATTACGTTCGACGACGGCTATGTCAATGTTCTGAGCCACACGCTGCAACCGCTGGCGGACACAAAGTTCCAAGCGGTCCAGTTCCTCGTCGCCGACCTGCTCGGCAAATGCAATGAATGGGACGTGCCCCTCGGCGAAACCCCCGAGCCGATGATGGACGCCGCGCAGGTCCGCGAGTGGCTCGCCGCCGGTCACGAGATCGGCTCGCACACACTCACGCATCCTTGGCTGTTGTCGCTGCCGCCGGCTCAGGCCCGCGAGGAAATCGTGGCTAGCAAGAAGAAGCTGGAAGACCTGTTTGATCGGCCGATCGAGCACTTCTGTTATCCCTACGGCAATTGGAATGAAGCCGTGCGCGATCTTGTGATCGAGGCCGGCTACCGCACCGCCGTCACCACCGACCCCGGCGTGAACGACGCGCAAACCTCGCCGTTCTCCCTCAAACGCGTCACCGCCCGCTACCCGACTCGCAGCCTGAAGAACCTGCTGCATTGGCTGCGCAACCCTTAAAGAGAAGAAGCGAAACCACGGATGAACGGGCAAGTGTCATTGGATGTTGGTCAGGGAAGTGTCAATAGATATAGGTCAGCTC
Source organism: uncultured Verrucomicrobiota bacterium (assembly GCA_903847485.1). Taxonomy (GTDB): domain Bacteria; phylum Verrucomicrobiota; class Verrucomicrobiia; order Limisphaerales; family JAJXZI01; genus CAINDV01. Next base: position 86 of record CAINDV010001039.1, on the reverse strand, counting down.
TGGTAGATTGCGAGTCATGAAAAACGCTCTGAAAAAGATCGGCCGGCGATGGTGGCGGCGGTTCGTCGTGGGCAAACGCAGCGCGC
>CAINDV010001038.1 GCA_903847485.1 uncultured Verrucomicrobiota bacterium | reverse complement strand
GGTGTAGCACCCCCGGTGGGACAAACACCGTCCAACCTACCAAGATTCGGCCGGCTCGCCGCGCGCCGTTCGTAGCCCCGCCGGGCGCTCAGCCCCGCTGAGAACCCGTCACTCGCCAGTAACCAGCGTTCTCGCCGTGGCGGCCACCGCCGTCCAAGCGCAGCCGCTACTGACTCAGCAATTAGACGGCAACGGCCAGTTGAAGTGGAAGGACATTTCCTCGGCCTTTGTGCAAGCCACCTCATACACCATCGAATGGGCGCCGCGAGTCGGCGGCACCCAGACCGTCTGGACGCCATTCAGCGTCATCCCTGCCACAAACACCAGTTACACCGTGGACGTGCCAATGTTCTACCGTCTGCGCGCGGACGTCAAAGGGCATTTCCCGAAGCTGAAGCTGGCCACCTTCAGCGACGCTCACTACTTCGCGCGCAGCCTGTTGATCAAAGACGGGCCGGCCTTCCAGGGCTATCTGGCGGGTGATCGCAAGCTCCTGCTCCAGAGCGAGGCGATCCTCGATCAGATTATCACGGAGGTGAACCAGGCCCAACCTCAGATCGTGCTCGTGCCGGGCGATCTCACCAAGGACGGAGAACTCATCTGCCACCAAGCCATGACGAACAAACTCCAACAACTTAAGGCCGCTGGGGCCAAGGTCTTCGTGATTCCCGGCAATCACGACCTCAATAACCCGCACGCTGTCTCCTACGACGACGCCACGGCCACGCCTGTGCCGTCCGTCACACCCGCCCAGTTTGCCACGCTTTATGCCGGGTTCGGCTACGGCGACGCACTGGCTCGCGATCCCAACTCACTCTCCTACGTGGCGGAGCCGGTGCCGGGACTCTGGATTCTAGCCATGGACGCCACCCACTCCGAGCGCAATACCAATGGCACGCCTTTTATCGGTGGGTATTTCGATGCGCCCCGGCTGAACTGGATCACCAACCAACTCGCCGCCGCTCGCAGCCAGGGCAAGTATGTCCTCGGCCTGATGCATCACGGCATTCTCGAGCACTACGCCGGCCAAAAAATGGTCTTCTCGGAATACGTGCTGGATGACTACCAAGTCGTCTCGCAATTGTTCGCCAGCTACGGCATGAAAGTGGTCTTCACCGGCCATTACCACGCCCAGGATGTGGTCAAGGCCAGCTTCAACCAAGGCTCCCTCTACGATATTGAAACCGGTTCGGTGGTCACCTACCCGTGTCCGTATCGCCTCCTGACCCTGGAGACCAACGGCACCTTGGCTATCACGAGTCATCCTATTACCACCATCAACTACGACCTCGGCGGAATACCATTCCCGACCTACGCCTCGAACTACCTCCACGCCGGGTTGATAGACCTGGCGACTTACATGCTCATGAGTCCGCCATACAACCTGCCTCTGCCGACCGCGCAGTTTCTCGCTCCGGCCATGGCCGAGGCGTTTCAGTCGCATTACCAAGGCGACGAAGGCACGCGGACCATTTCGCCCCAGGCGCAAGGCACCATCGCCTATCTCCGCAGTCTCGGTGATCCCATGTCGCTGATGATGGCGAACACACTCATCTCGCTCTTCACCGATCCGCCGCCAGCGGATAACAACCTGACGATTAATCTCATCGGCGAGTGAGTGCTGGCTGTGCCTCAAGTTACGCAGGCTGGCCTCCGGGCGTCATCGAGCGGACCTCGAACCCGCGGCCACACACCCGGACCAGCCTGCTACTGCTCGCCCCGTCCCCCATGGCGTTTTCCATCTCTTGCAATTGCCCGGACTGCTCCGCCCGCTGGCTAACCTGCAACAAGGGCTTGGCCCCCAGCCGGAGAAGGAGTCTAATAGCGTGTTTGAAAAGTCGCCCAGCGGTAGGGCGAGGCTCCTGCCGAGCCGTTCGGCAACGTCGCACTGCCGCTGTCGTTGAGGCTCGGCAGGAGCCTCGCCCTACCGCTGGGCGACTTTTCAAACATGCTCTAATGCGGCAGGAAGCGTCCCCCAAGCAATAAGGTTCTTATGAGTGCCCCATCACCCTCTCCTGAAACCCTCCTGGCCGCCGCGCTGGAAATCAGCGACGCCGCAGCACGCCGCACCTATCTCGACCGCGCCTGTGGCGGTGACGCAGCGTTGCGAGCGGAGTTAGAGTCCTTGCTGGCCGCCAGCTCCGCGGCGGGAGAGTTCCTGCTGCGTCCCGCCGCCGTCGGTGCCGGTGCTATGCAGGAGACGGTGTTGATGCCTCCGCTCTCAGAAAAGGCCGGCACGCGCATCGGCCGCTACAAGCTGCTGGAACAAATCGGCGAGGGCGGCTTTGGCGTGGTGTGGATGGCCGAGCAGGAGGAACCGGTGCGCCGCCGCGTCGCGCTGAAGATCATCAAGCTGGGCATGGACACCAAGGAGGTGGTGGCACGGTTCGAGGCCGAGCGGCAGGCGCTGGCGATGATGGATCATCCGAACATCGCGGTCGTCTTTGACGGCGGGGCCACCGACACGGGCCGCCCGTTCTTCGTCATGGAACTGGTGAAGGGCATTCCCATCACCGACTACTGCGACGCCAACCAACTCTGCACCCGCGAGCGGCTGGAGTTGTTCATGACAGTCTGCCAGGCCGTCCAACACGCGCACCAGAAAGGCGTCATCCACCGCGACCTCAAGCCGTCGAACATCCTAGTCACCGTGAAGGACGACCGGGCGGTGCCCAAGGTGATTGACTTCGGCATCGCCAAGGCGACGCAAGCGCGGCTGACGGAGAAAACGATCTTCACCCGTTTCCAGCAGTGGATAGGCACACCCGCCTACATGAGTCCGGAGCAAGCGGGCTTGGGCAGTCTCGACGTGGACACCCGGAGTGACATCTATTCGCTAGGGGTATTGCTTTACGAGTTACTGACCGGACGGCCGCCGTTCGACACGCAGAAGTTACTGGCCGCCGGCTACGACGCGGTGATGCGGACGATCCGCGAGGAAGAGCCGCCCAAGCCCAGCACGCGGTTGAGCACGCTGGCCGAAGGTGAATTGAATACCGTGGCCACCAAGCGCGACTCGGATCCGGCCAAGCTCAATCGCCTCGTGCGCGGCGACCTGGACTGGATCGTGATGAAGGCGCTGGAGAAAGACCGCACTCGGCGCTACGAGACCGCTAGCGACTTCGCGGCGGACCTCCAGCGGCATCTCGGTGACGAACCGGTTACAGCCATCGCTCCCACGCTGGGCTATCAACTGCTGAAGTTTGCTCGCCGTCACCGCGCCGCTTTGGCGACAGTGTGTGCGTTCGTGCTCGTTCTTGCGTTCGGCGCGGGAATCAGTGTCTGGCAGGCTGTCCGGGCCAGGCAGCAGGCCCGGTTGGCGGACGCGCGCCGATTGGAAGCCGAAAGCAGCCGTCAGGAAGCGGGTGCTGCGCAAGCCCGGGCGGAGCGGTCGGCCCAAGAGGCTTCCCGACTCCTGACTCAGCAGTATGAACGGGAGGGGATTCGATTGCTCAACGAGCGCGATCTAACTGGTTCCCTGGTGTATTTCACCGAGGCGTTGCGGCGCGAGGAGGGGGATCCCGAACGCGCCAGGTTGCAGCGACTTCGGATCGCCCTGGTGCTCGGCCAGTGTCCAGATCTCAAGGGAGTGCTGGTGCAGGCGGGCAACGTCATCACGGCCCGATTTACTGAGGATGGGAGCGAGATTATTTCGGCTGCGAAGATCCCGGAAGACGGCACTCAAGTCCGCGTGTGGGAAGCCGCCGGGCTCACGCCTGTGGCCGAACGCGTTGTGGAAGCTCAGTGCGGGCGGGTCATCTTGTCCCCTCGCGGCGGTTGGATCGCGACCTACAGCCAAGTCAGGTCCTTCTGGGAGGCTCCCTCCATCGCGCTGTGGTCTGTACGACAACCGACACCGGGCCTCGGGCTCTTCACGACCTCCGAGACGTTTGGTACACGTGCCGTGCTTGGCTTCAGCCGGGATGATCACCGGGTGGTTCTGGCCAATGAGAAGGAAGTGCGGGTCTGGGACACGACGCGGGGACAGCCCCTCGGCGGGTCGCTCAGCCTCAGCAACGAAGTGCTTTATGCCGCGCTCAGCGCGGATGGAATGAAACTGGCCTTGTGTGTGCCGCGGCGCAAACCCGACTCCGACGCAAAGGGGGAGGTGCTGTTGCTGAATGCCGAGACCTTGGAGTCCCTTGCGCCGCCGCTGATCCATGACGGACTGCCG
>CAINDV010001037.1 GCA_903847485.1 uncultured Verrucomicrobiota bacterium | reverse complement strand
TCTGTGGTAGGGCGAGGCTCCTGCCGAACCGTCCGATAGGATCATTGCCGCTGTCGCTGAGGCTCGTCAGAAGCCTCGCCCTACCACGTCAGGCGTTTCCATACGCGCTCTAAGGCAGTTTCACCGTGGCAGGAAACGTAGGTGCGCCGTCCCCACTGGCCGCGCGCCCCTCCGGTTTCCGCACACTAATACACCCTGGGCTAAATGATAGCCACCCGGCTGTTTAGCTTGCGCCGCGCGGTCGGCCCGTGGAAACTGTCCGCGTTATGAAAATCACCGAGGCATTGATTGCCGAACACGTTGTCTTTCACAATCTCTTCGATTACATCGAGCGCACGCTGCCGCGGATGAAGACGTTGGGCGAAGTGAAGCTCATGGCGGGGCTGCTGGAATCGGCCCTGGCCGCCCACGCCAAGGCGGAGGATGAACTCATCCTCGCGCCCCTCGAACACTGTCTCGCGCAGATGGGACACCAGGAAAAATTCCATCACGAACACGAGGAGATTGACCGGAACCTGAACCTGGTTCACGCCGCGCGCGACTTAGCCAAGGCCCGAACACTCCTGCGCAACGCGGTGGACTTTTCCCGCCGGCATTTCGACTCCGAGGAGCGCATTCTTTTCCCCATTGCGGAGGAGATGTTGAAGCCGGACACATTGACCGCCCTGGCCAGTTCTTGGAAGAAACAGCGCGAAGTGGATCCGCTCTAAGCCATGCCGTAGGAAAGGCGTCGCGCCTGTCGCCATCTTCAATCCCTGCCCTCACCAAAGGATGGGCGCTCCCGGCAAAAAGGAGCGCCTTCACCAGGACCGTTCTAATTAGATGTCAGAGACCGGCGCGACGCCTGTCCTACGCGCTGGGCCACACCCTTTCCCAAGCTCCCGACTGCATGTAACCGCTCTAGGGCCGTAGCTATGCACTTAGAAAACGGAATCCGGCCTAAACGCAGAGGCGCAGAAGTCGCAGAGGGGGCGCGGAGAGAGAACGGTGAGACTCACCAAAAGGAGAGCGCGAATTGGCCGGCCAAACTATGCGTTAACTTCTGCCCACTCCTATCGCATAGATACGGCTAAGTCTGGCTCAAGGCTTCAGCTCTGCGAGATAGTGAACAGCCACCTTGGTCGCGGCCACGAGCGCCGCAACCCGCGTCGGCAGTGGAAGATCCGAAGGCGCTTCCAGGGTATAACTAAGTCGCGTGCAGTGTTGGATCAGGTAAAACGCCTCCGGCCAGTCGGGGCGGTCGGCGGGGACGATTTTCGGGAGAATGATGCCGCCCTGGGCCGCGCGGCCCTCAATCACTTCATGCAGGTCAATGGGGCAAACCTGCGCCGCCGCTTCTACCATCTGACCGGCCACGGACAGTCGCCGGTCGGGATTCAGTTCATAGAGATAAAAGCCGTGCGCCTCCCAATCCTCGTGCAGGCAGAGACACAGATCAAAGGCGGCTTCACGCTCCAGCCAGGCGGTGTGGGCGCGGATTTCCGCCGTGACGGGCTGGCGGTAATCGCGGTTCAAATCCAGGCCACTCGTGTGCTCCCGGCGATTGAGCGTGAACCCCACGGGGTTCAAACACGGCAACAGACAGACAGTCACGTTGGCCGGCCAATCGTTGTCCTCCAGCAACCGCAGCGCCGCCAGCGGCCCGGCGGGTTCGTCGCCGTGGATGCCAGTCGAAAGGTATAGCCGCGGTGAGCCTGCCCGCGCCAACCGTCGCAGAACGCGTAGTTCAAATTCCCCCTGCCGGCCCAGCGCCGTTCGCTCCCAGCCGTGGCGCTCCGCCGCCCGATCAGTGGCCGCCAGCACGCGCTGGATGTCAATCGTCTCGCCGTGATAGCCGTCGTGGTTGTGACCCAGTGGTTTCATCCCAAACTCTGAAGCTGAAGTAGCACCGGCTGCCAACCGGTGGTGTAGGACAGGCATCCTTGCCGGTCGGCTGACACGGCGCTCCTGCAACCAATCCGCCGCCGGCTGGAAGCCCGCGCCACTTTCTCAGGCAAGATGCCGGAGCCGTATCCAGGCAGTTGGTGGTAGGGCGAGGCTCCTGCCGAGCCGCGCTGGGATTTCGCATCGCACGTCTGTCCACCGCCCATTCTCCACTCACTTGTAAGTGACTGGCGGCAGCAGAAACCAACTGCGGTGGGACCTATGCCCAGCGCGGCGCGGCAGAAGCCCCGCCCTACCACCGTCCGCATAGTTGCGGCGGAGTTACTCGTGGCCCCGCCAACTTTGGAGTTCGCTTTCATGCACCCCGCCGACCTTACACGACTGACGTGACCGGCCCGGCCGGTTCTACCTGACTCCCACAGTAGGTTTCCCGTTGGTCACTGAAACCGTGCTTGTCCCAACTGGGATCCAACCCTAGATCCTTGAGCATCTGGAGATCCTTCTGCACCGACTGGTTCACCGTGGTGAGATAGTTACCCACCATCAACGCGCTGGCACCCGCCAGGAAGATCAGCGGCTGCAAATCCCGCAGGTTCACCACGCGACCGCCGGCCACCATGATTTCCTGCCGCGGGAGAATGAAACGAAAGCCAGCGATGGTCTTGAGGATTTCCAGCGGCGCGAGGCTCGGACGATCGGCAAACGGCGTGCCGGGAATCGGGTTCAGGATGTTAATAGGAACCACCTGGGCACCTATCTCGCGCAACGAAAACGCCAACTCGCAGCGGTCCTCGCGCTCCTCGCCCATCCCGATGATGCCGCCGGAGCAAATGCCAATGCCCGCGTCCTTTAAGTGTCGGATCGTGGCGACCCGCTCCTCGTAAGTATGAGTGGTGCAGACTTCGCCGAAAAAACGGCGCGAGGATTCGAGATTGTGGTTGTAGCACTCGACGCCCGCCTCTGCCAAACGCTGGGCCACCCGCGGGTTGCGGATGATGCCGAGCGAGGCGTCGGCGCGCAGGGTGCCGTCGGCCCGCAGTTCCTTAAACTGCCGGCAAAGTTCATCCAGCAACGGACCCTCTTCTAACCCGCGCCAGGCCGCCACCAAGCCGAGGCCGACCACGCCGTTGGCTTTCGCTTCCGCCGCCGCGGCCCGAAGCGCGTCATCCTCCACCAAGCCGTAGCGCGGCGACTCGGTCTCATACAGCGCCGACTGCGCGCAGAACCGGCAGTTCTCCGAGCAGCCGCCGGCCTTGATGTTGACGATGGAGCAAAGGTGAATCTTATTACCCTTGAAGTGATCGCGTAGGCGGTTAGCCCAAGCCATCAAATCGCCGATGTCCGCCGAGCCGTCCAAGTCGAACAGCCAGCGGCCCTCGGCGCGCGTAATCTGCCCGCCGTCCAAGATCCGGCGGCCCATGGCGGCGAGGCGGGCGGAGTTAGCCCCATCAAACGATGTGTGCGTCATGTTGACAAGGTAGGAACCGCGCCGCCGAAGGCAAGCCCGGCCGACTTAGTGGCACCGGCGTCCCCGTCGGCGAGCGGCCCGGCGACCGTCCCGGTCGCCGTGCCGTTCGACAACCGGGACGGTTGTCGGGACGATGGCAGCCGGGACGGACTGCCCCACTAACCGAGGGCGGTGCCCGGTGTGCCCATTTACAGGGCGATCTACCGTGCGTGCTTGCTTCCGTCGGCCGGCCGCGCAAGTCTTTCCGGCACTTAACGCACTTATGACTACTTGGGAAATCATCGGCCTTGCCCTTGCGCTGCTGGTAATGCTGGTCGGCACCGCGGGCAGCGTCCTGCCCATGCTGCCCGGCACGCCGCTGGTGCTGGGCACCGCGGTCCTCCACCGGCTTGTCTTCGGCCCGGCCGGCGCGAGTTGGATCGTGCTAAGTGTGCTGGTGGCGCTGACGCTGTTCTCGGTGCTGCTCGACTATGTCGCGACCGCCTACGGGGCGAAGAAACTGGGAGCGACCTGGCGCGGTGTGGTCGGGGCCATCCTCGGCGCGATGGCTGGCGTGTTCTTCAGCCTGCCGGGCATCGTGCTTGGCCCCTTCCTTGGCGCGATGGGCCTGGAGATGTTGGGCGGGAAGGCATGGAAACCGGCGGCCAAAGCTGGCGCAGGCGCGGTGCTGGGGCTGTTTCTGGGCGGCGTGGGCAAGTTGGCCATCTGCGGCTCGATGATGGCGCTGTTTGCCATCAACGTGCTCCAACGCGCGCTCCACTGAGCGTGTCACCGAAGCCCAACGACCCGGCCCACGACGAGGCCCGCTTGCAACCGGAGCGCAATGGCCGGGTTCGCTGCCGCACATGGTTAGGCCGCGTCAATGTCTGAACACTATCCATAAAATAACTCCGATGACCGCGACTCCGAAATACAGTAATGTGCCGGGAAAACCAAGCGGATGAATCCATGAAACCAAGCGGTAATGAAAATCGCACCAGCAGCCGGTGTATGGAACTGATCCGGGAAAATGGCGAGTGTGACCTGGCCGCTTGCAGGTCTGGCAGAAGCCGCAGTAACCGCGAGGCACACCCTGCGCCTCGAAGTGTGCCGGATTCTTGTCCCATGTACCGCAATAGCATCCTCGTTTATTCACGGCGTGCGAAGTGGCCTAACGACTAAGCTCAGCGACCGCCGCCGCAACGCCTGCATAACACTTAAAACGCTCCCGGCGGTTCGCTGCAGCGCATTTGTTCGGCATGGGCGATAAGTCACGCGACCCGCCACGGAGCGCACACCTGCCGCTGTGA
>CAINDV010001036.1 GCA_903847485.1 uncultured Verrucomicrobiota bacterium | reverse complement strand
TCCGGCAGCGACGTCGCCACCGCCACCCAGCTTGCCCGCAACCGCTCCACCCGCGCCTTCTGGGACACCAACTACGTGGACCAAAGCTGGATCAACGCCACCATCAAGCTCATCCCGCGCCTCCGGGAATGGGTGGCAACCTATTATCCTGGGACTAAAACCGGCATCACCGAATACAACTGGGGCGCGGAAAGCCACATCAACGGTGCCACCGCGCAAGCCGACATCCTCGGCATCTGCGGGCGCGAAGGTCTGGACTTCGCCACCCGCTGGACCACGCCCGCTTCGTCCACGCCGACGTTCAAAGCGATGAAGCTCTTCCGCAACTACGACGGAAACCGCTCCACGTTCGGCGACACCAGCGTCGCCGCGACCGGCGCAAACCCGGACAACGTCGCCACCTTCGCCGCCGTCCGCGCCAGCGATGGGGCGTTGACCGTGCTGGTGATCAACAAGCAATTGCTCGGTAGCCAACCGGTGTCGCTGCGGTTGACGAACTTCTTCGGCGGCGCTTCCGCCCAAAGCTGGCAACTAACCGCCGCCAACGTGATCACGCGCCTGGCCGATGTCTCCATCGCCAGCGGCATCCTGAGCAACACCGTGCCTGCCCAGAGCATCACGCTCTTAGTCGTGCCGACGGGAACTCCCGCACGCCTCACGGCCAGCAGCTTCACCGCTGAAAACGCCTTCAAACTCTCGCTGCAAGGCCAGGCCGGACAGCGCTGGGTGCTGCAATCCTCCGCCGATCTCCGGAACTGGTCTCCCATGCAAACCAACATTCTCAGCGCCACGCCGCCGCCGCTGTCCATACCTGCCGGGGGCTGGCGGCAGTGCTTCTACCGCGCCATCTGGTTCCCATGATCCCCATTGAATAGTTCAGCCTTGGCCGAGTTGCCTGGCCCGGTCTGTCGCAGCGACGACTGCGCTCATCACCGTGCCGCGCAAAGCGCCTTTTTCCAGTGCCAGAATACCTTGAATGGTGGTACCGCCGGGGCTGGTGACCTGGTCCTTGAGCGCGCCAGGATGCAATCCCGTTTCCAAAACCATCCGCGCAGCACCAAGCACGGTTTGGGCGGCCAGTTGCGTCGCCACATCGCGTGGCAGGCCAACGGCCACCCCACCGTCGCTCAGCGCCTCGATGAACTGATACACGTAAGCCGGCCCGCTTCCACTGAGCCCAGTGACACCATCCAGCAACGGCTCCTTGACCTGGAAGACCAGGCCGACGGCGGAAAGAAGTTTCTGCGTCAAGGCCGCATCGGCCGCCGTCGCCGCCCGGCCCACGGCGAACGCGCTGGCCGAGGTGCCCACGAGCGCCGGGGTGTTGGGCATGACACGCACCACGCGGGCACCCTCGCCCAACGCCCGCTCCAGGCTGGCCAGCGTCACGCCGGCGGCGATGGAGATCAGCAGGTGGTCGGGCGTAAAGTGGCTGCGGATTTCCGCCAGTACACCGGCGACTTGGGCCGGCTTGACCGCCAGGATCAGGACGTGGGCGGTCTTGACGACTTCCAGGTTCTGGACCGCAGTCCGGGCGCCGACCTCGGCGGCAAACGCGGTCAGCGCCGGTTCCGCGAGGTCGCTGGCGACGATCTGGTCCGGCGTGAGCAGTTGGGCGCGGACGAAACCCTTGGCAATGGCGGAGGCCATTTTGCCGGCACCGAGAAAACCGAGCGTGAGTGAATGAGTCATGCACGCAGCGTAACCGCGAGCTTGCAAATCCGAAACCCGAAAAACCTTCCCAGCCTGAAATCCGAAATCCGAAGGACAAACCGTCTTGCCGCACGACGCAGGGAATGGTGTTACGCAAACAACGCTGCGAGCCGGGGATTCGAGCTTCGGATTTCGTGCCCAGGAATTTGGGGATCAACGCTCAGACCCTCGGCAAAACTCGCGCCAGCGCCGCCACGCGTCGGGCGTCCACCGGCGCACGCACGTCGCCGCCGCGTTTGAGCGAGGAGCCGACGATGAGCGCATCGGCGTGGCACAGGTAGGCGGCGGCGTTCGCCGCAGTGATGCCGCTGCCGATGAGCAACGGCGTGTGCGGGCAGACTCGCCGCACTCGCTCGACTTCGCCGAGGTCGGTTTCCACACCGGTGCCGGTGCCAGACACGATAAGCGCGTCGGCCAGGCCGCGCTCGACGGTGTCGCGAGCGGCGATTTCTAGCGGGATATTCCCCAGCGGCACGGCGTGTTTGACGTGGACATCGGCCAGGATCAGCGCGCCGGGAGCGACGCGCTGGCGGTAGCGGAGCGTTTCGTGCGCGTTGCCTTCGATGACTCCTTGATCGGTAACCATCGCGCCGGAGTGGACGTTGACGCGGACAAAACTTCCGCCGCAAGCGGCGCACAAGGCCAGCGCGGCGCGGGCGTCGTTGCGCAGGACGTTGAAGCCCAGCGGCAGTTTAACAGCGGCGCGCACGGCGCAACCGGCCGCCGACATGGCGGCAACAGTTTCCGGTCCCACGCTGCCGCGGGTGAAGGGAATGTCGCCAAAATTCTCGATGAACAGCGCATCAGCGCCGCCGCGTTCGTAGGCGCGGGCATCGGCAATGGCCGCCGCCAACACGTCGGCGAGGCTGCCACTCCAGCGCGGCGCGCCGGGCAGTGGACGGAGGTGGACGACTCCGATGAGGAGTTTCTTGCGGGCGGGGAAGAGCGGATTCATGGCAATGGAGTTGGGGGCGGGACGACGGTTTCGGGTGCGCCGGGGGACCGCAGCGCGGCGAGCGCATGGAGCGCTGCGTAGCTTTCGGCGGCGCGCTTGTTTTGGCCCGTGCCGCGCGCCAGCTCGATTCCTTGGTGGAGCACGACGCATTCAAAGACGCGGTTGTGGTCTGGGCCGGTAGCGGAGACGACGCGGTACTCGGGCGCATGCGGCGAAGCGGCTTGAAGCAATTCCTGCAATTCACCCTTGGGATTGTCAATTACCGGTTCGGCCTCCAATCCGCCGAGGTTCGCGCTGAACTGCCGCAGGATGAACGCACGGGCAATGTCGAACCCGCCGTCCATGAAGAGCGCGCCGACCACGGCCTCGAAGGCGTCCGCCAGCGCCGAGCCGCGCGTGCGGCCGCCGTTGATTTCTTCGCCGCGACTGAGCACTAACTCCTCGCCCAGACCCAGGGCGCGTCCGTGGACGGCGAGGGCATGGCGGTTGACAAGTTTGGCGCGGGCTTGCGTGAGCGGGCCTTCGTCGAAGTGGGGGAATTGCAGGTAAAGCTCGCGGCTCAAGACGATCTGGAGCACGGCGTCGCCAAGGAACTCCAGGCGCTGGTTGTGCTGCTTGGGTCCGTCCACCTCGTGCGCCACCGAGGGATGCGTCAACGCGAGTTGGAGCAGCGCGGCGTCCTGGAACGAGTAACCCAGGCGCGCTTGAAAGGATGTGAGATTGGGCACAGGCGGTCAGGTGGTGGCGGGGGCGGGGGCGGTTGGGTCCGCCAGCGCAGGCTCAGGGGGAGCGTCTTCCGCGGGCGGTTCTGCGGGCATGGCCGGCGCTGAAACCTCGGCCGAGGTGTCGGGGGTGACGGGCAGGTCCAAGCCGTGTTCGAGCAGATGCGCCACGTCGTGCTGCACCTGGGCCAGTTGATCGAGCTTCAAATCCGGGTCGGCGATGGTGAAGAGGTCGCCGGTCTTGGGTTGCTCATAGACGAAGACGCGCCGGCCGTCCACGGTGAGTTGCTCCTTGATCTTGAGCAGGCGCTTGCGCTCAAGCATCACCGCGAGGATGTAGGCGGCGGGGGCGTGCTGCGGGTCGTTCTGCGCGATGAGCTTGCGCAGGAGCGACTCGGCGGTGTCTTTTTGAATGGGGTCCACGCGCGGCGTGGGAGCTTCATAGACGCCGTGCCAGTAAGAGAGAAAACCCTTGTGGTCACGGAGGCTGGTGGTGTTTTCGTTGCCCCAGCAGGTCTTGCAAACGTCCATGCGCCGGAGGCCGGCCCGCTCGTCGAACAGCAGCGTATGGTAAGTCTGCCGGTCCACGAAAGGATGGCCGCAAGTCTCGCAGGCATGGGCGCGTGATTGGATGTTCCACTCGTTCATTAAGCTTGGGACCGCTGCCCGGCCCGGCCCCGATTATCCCGGAAACGCCGCCGGGAGCAACCCTTGATCGGCAGAAAAACGTCTTTGACTGGCACGCGGGGCGGAACCATGGCGGAAAAACGGCAGACAGAAAAAAGTTTCTGCTGGTGATACTGCCCTCTGCCGAGGCGGCCAGTGTAGGAACCTGGGCCGCAACCGTGGGGTTCTTCTTAACGCAGAGGCCGCAGATGTTGGCACGGAGGACCGCAGAGCAATACCTTTGCGTGGCTCCGCGTCCACCTTTGCGACCTCTGCGGCCTCCGGGTTAAGAAGAAACATCCAGTTGCGGCTCGGCTGCGTTGCGGCTTCGCAGCTCATCGGCAGCTTGTTTCGCAATTCGGACTTCGCCCTTCACTCGCGCAACCGGCTCCGCGCCCATTCCCGCGCCTGCTCCGCCGTCACCAACTCGTCGAGCAATTGCTTCTCCCGAATCTCCGCCAGCAGCGCGCCCAGCGCGGGACCAGGCTTTGCGCCCAGCGCGATCAAGTCGTTTCCGTTCACCAGCGGCGGCACGATCTCCGGCTGCCGGGCCAGTTCCACCGCCGACTTGACGAGGAAATCATGGACGTCGAGCGATTGGCACGAGCCGAGTGAGTCCAGTCGGTTCAACGCCAGCTCCAGCGGGAAGGTTTCGCGCATCAGCAGCCGGCGCAACGTGGACTTGCGCATCTTCGGCGCGTCGTTGAATCGCATGTGGTTCCGCACGCAGGCGGCCACCGCCTCGATCTGTTTCCGCGGGAAACGCAGGCGCTCCAGAATCTCCACCGCCATCGTCTCGCCGACGCGCTCGTGTTCGTAGAAATGGATGCGCCCGGTGGCGTCGCGCGTGGCGGTGACGGGTTTGGCGACGTCGTGCAGCAGGACGGCCCACGGCAGCATCTCCGGAGCGTCGGCGGGCATATGCTCGAACATGAGGCGGATGTGGTTGAAGACGCTGCCTTCCGGGTGGAATTCCGGCGATTGCTCGCAGCCCTCAGTCGCGGCGATCTCTGGCAGGACTTCCGCAAGCAGACCGCTCTGGCGCAACAGTTCCAGGCCGTGGCCGGCGTGGGGCGGGCGAAAGAGTTTGAGCAGTTCGTCCCGGATGCGTTCGGCGCTGATGCCGCGCAGCTTCGCGGCGTGGGTGCGGATGGCAGCGAAGGTCGCGGCTTCGATCTGGAAATTCAGTTGTGCCGCGAACCGCACGGCGCGCAACAGCCGCAGGTGATCCTCGGCGAACCGCTCCTCCGGCAGACCGATGGTCCGTAGAATTTTCGCCCGCAAATCCGCCTCGCCACCGACCCAGTCGTGCAGTTGGTTGCGGACGGGGTCGAAGAACAAGCCGTTGATCGTGAAATCGCGGCGCACGGCGTCGGCGCGCGGGTCGCCGAAGGAAATCTGCCCCGGCCGGCGACCATCCTGGTAGTCCGACTCGGCGCGAAACGTGGCGACCTCAAACTGCTGGTGCTCGGCGACGACCAGCATGACACCGAACTTGCGCCCGACCGGGATGGTTTTGGGAAACAGCGCCTCGACGCGGTCCGGCGTGGCGGAGGTGGCGATGTCGTAATCCGTTGGCTCGCGGCCCAGCAGGGCATCACGCACGCAGCCACCGACCCAATACGCCTCGTGCCCGGCACCGTGCAGGCGGCGGACAATTTCGAGCGCGAGTTCGCGAGGTAGGGGTGGTGGGTTCATGCGGCGTGGCGTCATTCAAAGCCATGCCGGACGGCCGGAATCAGCCAAGTGGGAGACTTCACAGGCTCGCCGAAAGCCGGACCAACCGCCGGCCTTGAGCCACAACCCAACGCCAGGCAAAAGGTGAAGCCCGCTCTCTCGAAAGCGGGCGGGCGATGGTCTGCGGCGGCGAGCTGTGGGCGGAGGATCGAAAACTCCACCGGCCGGCCCGGCGTCCGCTACCAGGAGCGCACGCGGTAGAACCGGGCGGCGCTGCTGGCCGAGGGATCAGTGAGCGTTTGGATGCCGCCGTTGCCGGGCACCAATGGGAATGGCACCCAAGTCGTGGCCGGCAGCGTGTCCTTATATTCCAATCGGTAAACGTAGCCACTTTGGGTCGGGATTTGCAGGCTGAAGCCCGACTGGGTGCGCGTCGGGTTCTGGGCGAGGGCCTGCCTGGCCAGCGGGCCGCTGTCCACCAGCGCCAGGCTGTTACCGTAGCCGCTCGCCACCGACAGCGCGTTGGTCAACCCCGGAGGCAAGGTTGTCTGCCCAAGCCAGTTGATGCCCCACGCGACCACAGTTCCGTCCGCCTGTAAAGCCAGGCTGTGATAGGCTCCGGCGGCCACGGCTACCACGTTGGTCAGCCCCGCCGGCACGGTCGCCTGGCCGTCCCAGTTCCTGCCCCACGCGACGACGGTCCCATTCGCTCGCAACGCGAGACTGTGGTTTCCTCCGCCGGCCACAGCCACCACGTTGGTCAAACTCGGCGGCACATTCGTCTGGCCCTCCCCGTTCAAGCCCCATGTGACGACGGTCCCATTCGCTCGCAACGCGAGACTATGGGAACCTCCACAGGCCACGGCCACCACGTTGGTCAAGTCCGGCGGCACATTCGTCTGGCCTTCCCAGTTCCTGCCCCACGCGACGACGGTCCCATTTGTCTGCAAGGCCAGATTGTGGTAATTACCCGCCGCCACCGCTATCGCGTTGTTCAACCCCGGCGGCACATTCGTCTGGCCAACGGCGTTGTCGCCCCACGCGACCACCGTGCCGCCGCCGCACAGCGCGAGACTGTGATGCCACCCCGCAGCCACCGCGATCACGTTGGTCAAGCCCGCCGGCACATTCGTCTGGCCAGCAGTGTTCCGCCCCCAGGCAGCCACGGTTCCGCCGGCCTGCAAGCCGAGGGTGTGCCACAGCCCACCCGCCACCTGCACCATGTTGGTCAAACCGGGAGGCGTGTGACATTGGCCGTATTCGTTCCAGCCCCAGGCCGCCACCGTCGTGGGGTAGAGCGAGAGATTGGAAACCATGGCGGAGCCGAAGTAATTGGTGACCCGGATGGAGAAGTCGCTCGCCAGGTCGGCGGCCTGGACGTTGGTGACGACGAGCAGCGCGTTGGTGCCGCTGTCCACCAGCACGCCATTCTTCATTAGCTGATAATCGAACGGTGGCCGGCCGGTGGTGTTGGCCTGGAACGTGCCCACTCCGCCGAGCCACGCGGGCACACTGGAGTAAGCCATGGTCACCGTCGGCGCAAACGCCACCGGATTGCGTGCTGCGTAAAGGTTGGCGAGTGTGGCGAAAGTCGGTTTGCTAAAATCCACCCAAGCCGGGCCGCTAAATTCCACCCAAGTGATGGCCGATCCCGTGATAAAGCCCGCAAAGGGCCGCTCGCCGGTGCCGTCTGGACAAGCGAATTCGAAAAGGGTCCCGTCCGACAGGGACACCTTTACCAGCCCGCTCACCTGCTCGCCAAAATTATCGGTGAGGTAGAAGTTGCCGCCGACCGCCCACCCGTCCCCGCCGGGGATGGCAATGCGCAAGGCTCCACCAGGATCGACCGTGGCCACCGCCAGCGGCAAGGCCCAGGCACCCTGCTCCGGAGGTGAGCTGACCGTGTAGCTGATGTTGCTGCCGGAGTATTGCAGCGGCACGCGCGTGCGGTCGTAGTAGGGAGCCAGATCAGCGAAATCGTTCAAGAAAAACGGCGCGCCATGCATGGCGGTCACGAAGCTCGCTTCGTTAGTATAAACGGTGGCGGCGGTTGCCGGTTGCCAGAGACTCTGGACCAGCAGGCCAGCCAGCGTCAAGGTGGCACTCAAGGTTCGGTTCGTGTTCATGCGCTTCATATATTTGGTTCCTTTCGTGGAGCCGAGATTCGGTCATTGTCGACTATTACCGGCAGGACTATCGCAAACTTTACCAGTTCTGGCAAGTGATATTTTCCAGGCTGGATCCGGAGATCCGGATTGCGCGAGCCGCCGCTCCGGCCCGATGGCCGGGGTGGAAACCGCCTACTCCGAACCCCAGACGGACTTGATGAAGGCGTAGCCGGCCCGGACGTCTTCGGGCGGCAGGCCGGGGGCGAGTTCGAGCACTTTGAGATGCCGAAGTTGCACGTAGGGCCGGAGCGCGGCCCACTGGATCATGCCTGTGCCCGGTATGCAGTGGTCGCGACCCGGCGGTTGCACGTCGTGGATGTGGAAGCCGTAGAGCCGGTCCTGGAGGGATTCAAGGTGGGAAGGGTGATGGAGGAAGCCAAGGTTTTCCTTTATCTGCGCGTGACCGGTGTCGTGCCAGTAAACAAGGCTCGCGCTGGGAAACTCCCGGAAGAGCGCCTGGAAATCGCCGTCCAGCGGGATTTCCTCCAGCGCTTCACGGCATTCGCAGCCGAGCTTGAGGCCCCGGGATTCAGCCTCGGGCACCAGCTCCTTGAGGCAGGCGTAGAGGTTGGCCAGGTAGGGAGCCTTGAGACGGTCGCGCCGGGCGGCGACGCGCTGGGCGACGGCCTGGTACCGCGGAGTATCGCGCTCACCGCGCTCAATCATGCCTTCGAGCTTCTCGTTGTAGTCGGCCAGTTCGATGGAGCCGAGGTGGAGAACGACGAGTGGAGCTTTGACGCGCACCGCGAAGTCGAGCGTCTTGCGGGTGTGCTTCAGGGCCAGTTCGCGGTAGCGGGCGCGGAGGTCGGTGAACTGGTAAAGATTGGGCGCGGCGCGGGTGACGCCAACGGGGAGCGGGCAGAAATTGTGGAGGCTGGAAATCTTGATCTCGCCACGGTCCACGACCTCCAGGATGCCAGAAAGTAGGCTGATGCGCGTGCCGTGGCTCAGCTCGGCGTAGCCGAAGCCGAGGTCGCGGATTTCGTGCAACATATCCCGCCCGGAGGTGTGCCGGTGGGAATTCCAGCAGGTGGACAGTGAATACATGACCGGAAAAAAGCCGGACGCGACCCTTGCGGCGTCGCGCCCGGCCGGAAGCGGACGGGCGGTTACATGTCAGCGTAACGCGCCTTCAGCATGGCGGTAAAACGGGCGACCTTTTCTTTGCGTCGGCGCCGCGCGCTCGGTTTTTCATAACGGCGTCTGGCCCGCACATCTTTCATCGTGTTCTCGCGGTCCAGACGCTTCTTGAGACGGCGCAGGGCCTTCTCGATAGGTTCGCCTTTTTTCAGTTTAATTTCTGTCAATTTGTGCTCACTTCCTTCCCCGGAAGCCGTGGAATCCGCCGGATGCAACACCCGGCTCGTTCTCTTAAGCAGGCGCGCAGCATAGGGAGGAAACCTTTGGTGTCAACGGGTAAAACCGCCTTCGCGTCGGCGCGCAGCGCATCTCAACACCTGAGGATGTCTGGGCAAGGATTTTCTTGGGGGCGACACATGGGTCAGGCGGTGACGGCGTTGGGGCTTTTGCGATGGGCCAGTTGGCGCAGATAGGCCGCCTCGTCGTAGG
>CAINDV010001035.1 GCA_903847485.1 uncultured Verrucomicrobiota bacterium | reverse complement strand
CGTCGCCATCAATCAGGGCTTCATCGCGCTGAAGTGCAACGAACGCGCCTCAAACTTCTTCATGCTGAACTGGTGCCAGACGAACATGGCCGAGATCGAAAGCCGCGCCACCGGCACCACCTTCGCCGAAATCAGCAAACACAATTTCCGCCCGATTCCCGTGGTGCTGCCGCCGAAGGAACTCATGGCCGTCTTTACCGCCAAAGTCGCGCCGCTCTACGCCCAAATCACTGCCAACCTCCACCAATCCCGCACCCTCGCCACCCTGCGCGACACGCTGCTGCCGAAGCTGCTGAGCGGGGAGTTGAGCGTGGCGGTGCTCGAATCCAAACGGGAGAACCCATCATGAGCCAAGTTTTCAACCTCTACTGCGATGAAAGCTGCCATCTGGAGAACGACCATCAGCCGGTGATGGTGCTGGGCACGGTGTGGTGCCTACAGGACAAGGCGCGGGAGACAGCGGTACGGCTGCGGGAGATCAAGACGGCACACGGCTTGCCGCCGCACTTTGAGTTGAAGTGGACGAAGGTTTCCCCGGCGAAACTGGGCTTCTACATGGAGGTGCTGAACTACTTCTTTGACGACGATGACCTGCACTTCCGAGCGTGGGTGGCGCATAAGGCGGGTCTTCGGCACGCGGACTTCGGCCAAACGCATGATGATTGGTATTACAAGATGATGTTTGGGCTGATGGAGCCGCTGCTGACGCCGGAGGCGCGGTTCCGCCTCTATCTGGACAAGAAGGACACGCGCGGCGCACGGAAGGTGGCGAAGCTGCATGATGTGCTGTGCAACAACCTCTATGACTTCAACCGCGCCATCGTGGAACGGGTGCAGGTGGTGGAGGCGGACGCTGTCGAGCAACTCCAGCTCGCCGACCTGCTCCTGGGAGCGGTGGGCTACGCGAACCGTGGCCTCGACCGCAGCGCGGCGAAGAATGCGCTGGTGGCCCGCATCAAACAGCGCACCGGCTACGGCCTGACGAGGCCGACGCTGCTGCGGGAGTCGAAGTTCAACCTTTTCATCTGGCGTGGCCGGCAGGGAGGAGCGCAGGCATGAGCGTGGACTGGCTGCCACCGCTGGTGCTGCTGGAGGAT
Organism: uncultured Verrucomicrobiota bacterium; assembly: GCA_903847485.1. Taxonomy (GTDB): domain Bacteria; phylum Verrucomicrobiota; class Verrucomicrobiia; order Limisphaerales; family JAJXZI01; genus CAINDV01. The sequence goes on along the minus strand of CAINDV010001035.1, from coordinate 716 downwards.
TCCGGCGGGGATTGGAAGTCCTATGAGGAGGCGCTATATGGCTGGTTCAGGGCGGACTTTCTCCAGTCATTGCCGTGCTGGCCGGGAAAGCGCGTCGGCCTGAAACGCCACCCGATGAGCCAGGGCAAGGAGGCGACGTTCTGGCATTTCATCTCCGAGGGAGAGGCTGAAGCAGACCGGCTGATTGACATGCGCCGCTGCGAACGCATCCGCTGGCCGCGTCCGACGATGGAGGCTTTCCTGGACCGGCGTCCGGCGGCGGGTGACCGCCTTGTCTGGTGGAAAAACGAACGCCGGGGAGAAGGGCGATACCTGCTGGCTCTGCCGGATTTCAGTTACCTCATGATTGTGGCCGACCGTGGGGATTATGTGCTGCCCTGGACGCAGTATCATGTGGAACGTGCTCACCAGCGGGAGAAATTCGGAAAGGAATACCATGCCTACTGGGCCGCACAAAAAAGCTGAGGCCGCCCCTTGCGGAACGGCCTCGTTACTCCTTCAACACATGGTTGATGAGCTGGGCAAAGTATCGGCAACGAGTTGCCGGTGGTCAAGCCCGGGGTTTTGCCTGCCTGTTTTGCTGCCATGAGCCTCAACGAATCCATCGTCGAAACTGCCGCCCTCGAATGGTTCGGGGAGCTGGGCTATGCGGTCGGGCACGGGCCGCACCTCGCGCCGGGTGAACCTGCGGCGGAGCGGGATTCGTTTGGCGAGGT
>CAINDV010001034.1 GCA_903847485.1 uncultured Verrucomicrobiota bacterium | reverse complement strand
GGGAACGGAGATACCGACAGTGACGGCCTATAAGCCGGCGCGGACGCGTTGGCGAAGGTGGCCGTGGCGTGAAGCGAGTTTGAAGCCGTACTGGGGAAAACCCGCCGTGCGGAATTTTAGAGGGGGCAGAGGAAACGAAGTGGAGGGCCTGATGACCTTTTGCCACGCAGCTCGAAAGGGCGGATACAATGGAAGTCATTGGCCTAAGCATGTTCGCGCCTCTGCTCTACTCGATGTTCTTGGTGGTTCTAACTGGATGCTCACGGCTTAGTTTGATTTCGTGTATTTCGTGGTTTCTGCTGGTCAGAGCCTCGGTAATGGGCACGGCGGGTGCCGGCACCGCCAGCGTGGGCCTTGGTTTATGGCGCATCCGGTTGGGGGAAGCCCACCGGCAAGCGGGCAAAGTAATCCAGCCCCGCTGCGCCAACTTGAGCAGCAGGGCGCGCGCCGCCATGTCTTTCAACTGCCCTACTGGGTTGCGCCAGTTCCAGAGAGCGCACAGATGACGCGAAAGCGCCGTGCGATGCCAGTCGGGGTACTGCGCAATCAACGCGCCGGAACGGGTGGTGGAAGCTTGGGCTTGGTTTTTGCCCGCCCCGGCTTAGATTGCGGCCATGAAACAATTACTCCTTCCCGCCGTACTGGCTGGCTTCATCGCCGCCGGTTGTGGCGACCAGTCAAAGCCCCAGTCAGCGGCCTCCACTGCCGTCAGCAACGTGGTCAGCGCGCCTGTGGATTACTTGGGCGCGGTGGGCGCGGCCAAGAACCTTGCGGAGAAGACGGTGGATCTGGCTCAGTTGAACCAAGCCATCCAGATGTTCGTCGCGCAGGAAAGCCGCTACCCCAAGAGCCTCGACGAATTGATCGCGTCCAAGCTTATCACCCAGGTTCCCAAGGCACCTTACGGCACGAAGATCGTTTATGACTCGGCCACCGGACAGGTGAAGGTGGTCAAGACGCAGTAACCGCGTCGGCGACGTAGGACAGGCGTCGCGCCGGTCTCCATCTTTGAGACCATCCCCCATTAGACCGTAACTATTCAGAGGACCAACCACGGATTCCACGGAAGTCACGGATGGGATGGGCGGAGCAGTGGTTTTTTCCGCTCTGGTGGAGCCACCAGGTAGTGACTGGCCGGCAAAAGCCAAACACTCTTGCTAAACCCTGCCTATCCGTGTCATCCGTGGTTAGTTCGTCACATGGATACGGTTAAAAGGCGGGCGTTTCCGGCAACAGGAATCCCTTCACCAGGGCAGTCGCCCTGTTATGTCAGAGATACACTCCGCGCGCTGGATAGGTGCGACGCCGGTCGCCCTTCGGCGCGCCAGCTTCGAGCCGGAGCGCCGGGCGGTTTGGGCTTGGGTTGGGCCGCTTACTTGAAGCGGTCAAAACTCTTCTTGAGGATTTCCCAGTCCTTCAACCCGGCCACCTTGGCGCGGTGGTCCGCGATAATGCGCGCCTCGGCGGCGTTCTTGGTTGGACGGTTGGTCTTGTAGAAAACTCCAAAGCTTCCAGGGAACGGCTCGCCGGCGAGTTTGTAGGCGGCCGCTTCATCGGTCACGTCGTGGTCCTTGGGCACCTCGACGAATTTGCCTCCCTTGCGGGGGTTGGAACCATCAAAGGCACCTTCGTAGAACTCGACGCACTCGCTGAGGCACTCGATGAAACTGAAGCCGTCGTGCTCCATCGCCGCTTCCATCATGGCGAGGATATGGTTGGGTTGACTGTGGGTGGTGCGGGCAACAAAGGTGGCCCCGGCACAGATTGCCTGCTTCATAGGATTGATGGGCCGGTCGGTGGCACCCCAGACATCGGTCTTACTCTTGAAGCCGATGGGCGAGGTGGGCGAGGTCTGCTTCTTCGTCAGGCCGTAAACCTCGTTGTCCATGACCACGTAGGTAAGCTTGATGTTCTTACGGGCGGTGTGCGTGAAATGGTTGCCGCCGATGGAAAAGGCGTCGCCGTCGCCGCCGAAGACAAAGACATGCTGGTCGGGCCGGCTCAGGGAGACGCCGCTGGCAAAGGGCAGGGCGCGGCCGTGAATGAAATGCACGCCATGCGCCTGGACGAAATACGGGAAGCGGCTGGAGCAGCCGATGCCGGCGACGCTGACGAACTGGTCCTGCCAGAGCTTGCGCTTTTCGAGGAGCTTGAAGAAGAGGGCCAGCACCGAGAAGTCGCCACAGCCGGGACACCACGTCGGGTGATCGGCGACGAGTTCTTTCTTAGTCAGCCCTTTGCGCGACTCGGTCATGGCGGATTGGTTGACGGCCGTCTGGGTGGTGCCGGGGGTGGTGGTTTCGGTAACAGTGGGAGACATAGAGGAAAAGTAATCGGTGTTAAAAGTGATCAGTAGTGAATGGTTAAAACAGCGCTGTCATTTACGGCCCGCCGCCTGGGCGAGGAAGGGCTTCACCCGGTCGCGGATTTCCTTCACCTTCCAAGTGAGGCCGTCGGTCTTAGTGACGCTGCGGATGCGTGGGTCGAGGCATTTTGCGCGGAGCAGGGCGGCGAGCTGGCCGTAGCCGTAGAGGCCCTCGTCATTGAGTTCGAGGACGACGATGGTTTTGAAGTTCTCAAAAATGGTTTCCAAGCCGCGCGGGAACGGGTTGAGATGGCGGATGTGGATGGAAGAAACCTGTTCGCCCGCAGCTTGGTAACGCTCGACGGCCTCGCGGACGGGACCGACGCTCGATCCCCAGCCGACGAGCAGCACGTCGCCAGTTTCGGGACCGAAAATCCGGGGCGACGGCAGCGAGTCGGCGAGCGCCTGGAGTTTCCGGCGGCGCTTGGCGGTCATCTGGGAATGGACCTTCGGCGAGGAACTGGGATGCCCCATCTCGTCGTGCTCCAGCCCGGAGAGCAAGGGATATTTCCCGCTCAGGATGCGCGTGCCGGGCGGGCAATGCTGGGGCACGCCGTCCGGCACCGAGAGATCGTAGGGCCTGTGATCGGCTACCGGCCGGAGGTTGGGGGTCAGATCCTGGCAGATTTTTTCGAGATTAGGCTCCGGAAAGGCCTCGATGCGTGTGGCAATGGATTGGTCGCTTAGGACGATGACCGGCACGCTGAAGAGACGGGCGATGTTGACCGCCTCGATGGCGGTGTAAAAACAGTCTTCCACGTTCGCCGCCGCCAGCACCACGCGAGGGCAATCACCGTGACCGCCGAAGCAGGCGATGTTCAGATCGGATTGTTCGACGTTGGTGGGCAGGCCGGTGGAAGGTCCACCACGCTGGACATCAATGACCACCAGCGGCACCTCCGCCATCACACCCCAGCCGAGCGACTCGCCTTTGAGCGAAATGCCGGGGCCGCTGGAACCAGTGACCGCCACGCGCCCGCCGTAGCTGCCGCCCAGTGCCACCGATACGGCGGCGATCTCGTCCTCGCATTGCACGAACATGCCGCCGTACTTGGGCAACTCGCGCCGGAGGATTTCCATGACTTCCGTCCACGGAGTAATCGGGTAGGCAGCGCCGAAGCGCACCCCGGCGGCGATCAGGCCGTAGGCCAGCGCCTCGTTGCCGTTCATCACCACCTGGTCGCCCGCCCCCCGGTGGCTGTCCACGAACTCGAACGTCTCCAGCAGATTGCCGAGCGTGTAGCCGCACCCGGCGTGGAAAACATTCATCGCGTTCGTCAAGATGCTGGGATCCTTGCCGACGAACTTCTCGCTGATGAGCTTCTCCAGCTTCTTGAGATTCAACTGGAACATCTGCGCCACCAAGCCAAGGGCAAAGAGATTTTTGCCCTTGTCCTTCGCCGTCCCGCCGATGGCCTCGATCGTGAGGCTCGAGATGGGCACGCCGACGTGGTTGTAATCCGCCTGAAACTCCGGGTTCGCCTCGACGTGGTCGCTGTCGAACAGCACGATGCCGCCCTTCTTGAGCGAGTTGATGTGATACTGATAGGAGTGCTGGTAGAAGGCCACCAGCACATCACATTCGTCGCCCGCGCTCAGCACCCCGCCGGAGCCGATGCGGACCTGGAAGATGGAGGCGCCACCGGAAATGGTCGCCGGAATGGTCATGAACGTCATGACCTCCTGCTCGCTGCGGCCCGCCAGGCGGGCGAGGAATCCGCCCACGGCCTGGATGCCGTCCTGCGAATCGCCAGCCAGTCGGATAACGGCCTCGGAAACTTTAAGCTTGGGCCGCCTGGTCCGCGCCTCCAAGGGTTGGGTCAAAGTGCTTGCCTCAGTCGCTGAATTCATATCGTGTAAAATGGCAGCGTGTCAACGCCCGCCCCGGTGTGGGGATGCGAGTGCGTCTGCACGCTTGGATTGGTTGGGAAACTAGCACTGGAACATTTGGTGTCAAATGCTTCCCATTAGACCCAGCCGTTCTGCCCATGAACCTGACAGGGGTAATTTCGGTTCCAGCGCTCGGGGCAGCTCTTGCGTCGGGTAGTTTTTCAGGCTGGCTGGACACAGGCCGGGGCGACTAGACCGATGGTTGCATCGCCAGCGAGGTTTCGGAGACGAGCTTGAAACCGTGTTGGGCGGCCAGCTTGCCGAGCAGGCGTCGCTGACTTTCTTCGTACTTCTGTTCGTACTCCCGCAGTCCCCGTTCGGCATACTCCAGTCCGTAACGCAGCACCCGGTAATAGAGTCCTGCCAGCTTGCGCGCCAGTGCCTTGGTGGCCACCAGTCCTCCCTTGCGACGGCTGATGCGTCGAACGAACCCGCCCAGGCCTTTATCCACGCTTTGGACCAGGCTCCTGGCGCC
>CAINDV010001033.1 GCA_903847485.1 uncultured Verrucomicrobiota bacterium | reverse complement strand
GGCTTTTCAAACACGCTCTGCGTCTCGCGCCCGGTCCAACCAAGAACTCAGCCTGCCTGTGCGGGGCACGCAGACAGGCGGGTTTCGTGCTTCGGACTTCGTCATTCTTTCGTCATTCGGCTTCGGAGTTCGGAGTTACAGGGGTTAAAGAATGGCTGACCATTAGTGCGGCCTGTCATGTTACTCCTGACGATTCCCTCTGTGCGCCGAGTTCATCGCCACAGTTCAGCGCGCCGCTGGGACGGCGGGATGCCCGGTCCTATGGTTCCTTCGGCTGGAGCATGAGTGCGCCGTTGGTGACTGTGATGGACGCCAGTTGCTGGAGGGTGTTATAGGCCTCCGGGTTATTCAGCAATCCTTCGGCGAGGTTGCGTTTGCTCAACTGCCGGGCCAGTAACTTGGGCACCGGGCGGCCATGAGCGGATAGGTTGTCCACCCAGACCCGCAACTCACCGTCCTGGAAGGCCACTTTCATGTCGCCCTGTCCGTTTAGGTAGCGGCCTTGTAACTGGCCGGGAACGCCCTTGCCCAGCGGCACACTGAACTCCCCGTGGAGACCCTGCCCGTCAATGGTCAGGTACAGCCGGTCCTTGAAGGGGTTCCGGCCAGTCGTGGCGATGAGTGTGTTGAGGTCGTCCGCAGTCAACGCCAGCGGCTCCAGCGGTTGGGTGCCTTTCAGCGCCTCGAAAAACTTTACCAATCGCTCCCGCAGCGCCGCGCCGGACTCGGCGGAGGCCGTAACTTTCGGCAATGCCACCGGGCTGGTGTCGGTGTAGCGGAGGACGGCGGAGCGGGCGAACCAAGCTATGCCGAGCAAGCTGCCGATCACCAGCACTACCAGCAGAGCGAGGACGACCAAAGCCACGAGCCACCACCGGCGCTTGCGCCGGGGCGCGGGCGCCGCCGGGGCGCTGGCAAATGGCGGCGGGAAGTCGGCGGGTGTGCTCATCGGGGCCTCCCGTATTGGCGGAAATCAATGTTGAAGCGCGACGGCTTGGGGTGCGGTAACTTGGGCGGCGCGGGTGGGGTTCCCGGTTCGGCGGACGCGGCCAGGCTCGGCGGCCGTTTCTGGGTCAAGGCGGCGGTCAGGTCATCTGCTTTTTGCAGCGTTTCCTTCGCCGAAGCCATGCCCTCGCCGATGCGGGTCTCAGGAAACTGGATTTCGCCCACCGTCGCCCGGCCGATTTCTTCCATCGCGTCGAGCACCTGCCCGGTGGATTTCAGGGCGGAGGAAAAGCCGCCGGTGGTGACGTTGAAAGTGTCGTAGCCGTTGACGATGGATTCCAGCCGGCCCGTCTGGAGGTCAATCAACAGCCCATGCACCGGCACCTTCGGGCCGATAAGTGGACTGCGGCGAACGAAGTCGGTAGCCTTGATGACGTTCTGCCGTTCGCTGCCGAACATGCCGAAGAAGTCCTGGAGGTTATCCGGCAACCGCTGTCGGTCCACACCCAGTGCGGCCAGGCGGTTGAGCAATTGCAGGGTGGTCGTGCGGCCCACCAGACAGTCGGTGTGGCCGAGGATGACGATCTCCTTCGCGCCCTTTACGGCACAGGCCAGGGCGAGTGAACGCAGCGTGCTGCTCATCGAGCCAGTGACGATATTGCCGGCGTTGCGCAACCAGATGAACTGCTCCTCCGGCACGCCCAGCGCCGAAGGCAGGAGACGGTTGAGCCGCGCGTCAATACACGTCAGCGCCGCCAGTGGCAGGGCGTCGGCGAAATCGCCGACGGCGACGGTGGCATGGGGGTCGCCAGCCACCGCACAGTGGTTGGCTTCGAGGATGGCTTCAAATAGGCGCATAAGATGGTTCACTCTTTCATTCTGTCATTCTGGCTAGGGCTTCAACCGACGGTAACGGCCTATCTGTTCCAATTCCTGCCGCTCCGTCAGTCGGTTGGGCTCGTTGAGTCTCAGCAGTTTCGCCGTGGCCAGGCCGACTTGGTTCAAGCCTTCTATGCGCACGTCAGACAGTTCAAAGCAAAAGCGCCAACGGTCGTTGCGCGGATGGAACAGGCGGGACAACACCGGAGGCTGCCCGATCAAAGTAGCTACGTCGGTGCCTTTGTATCCGTTGCAGGTGCCGCAAGCCCAAGCCAGGTTCTGCGAGTCACTGGCACCGCCGCGCTTGCGGCTTACCACATGATCCACCTCGCAGCCCCAAAAGGTGTCGCGCTCACGGATGAGGCAATACTCGCAGACGTGGTAGGCGCGATCCGCCACCCCGCGCCGAATGCGCTCGGTGATGTCAGTGCCCATGAGCCATGAGTTGCCGGGCGCGCGCCTTGGCGAGCCGCATGAGATGTTCCAGTTCCATCGCGCGGTCCAACTCCGCCCGATCCGCCTCGTTGAGCTGGCCTTCTTTATCTGCCTCGATCAGCCCCCAAAACCGTTGGCGGGCGGCCTCCGAGGGCTGAAAATCCGCCACCTCCTGCGGGTTGCGCGAGGCAATAAACTCCACGATCTCGTCGTAAACATTCATGGTGGCGTAAGTGTAGTCTCAAACGAGGAACTTTGGAAGCGTCACTGGGCATGGACCTGTTACTTTGTGAGCGTTTTTAGCAAAGCCACACGTTCCATAACTTGGTCGTACATCTCTGTCCGGAACTCCTTGCCAGCAATGTCCTTCTGGATCCGCACCAAGAACTCTCGGAAATCGGAATTCATGGTCAGCTTGTCCATGGTGTCCCAATCCAGGTATTCCCGGTACTTGGCAGGGTAAAGCACCTCCGCCGCGTCGGGATCCCGCAAATCGAGGGCGATCAATCCAATTCCAAATGAGGAGCAGAGGCGTTGCATCTCGGTCAGGAATTCATCCTCACGCGAGATGTCGGCAGCTACCAGGTAGCCTTCGTTGGCCCACGATGAGTTAGAAACCGTCTGAAAAAATGATTCTCGAAGATTGCCGAAGTTGAGCGTGCGCTTCAGCTCAAAGGAGAAGAGCTTTACCGGGATGCTGCCAATGGTGTCGCCGAACTCCAGGAGTTCCGGCTTCCATTCTCCAAGTGGAAAATAGCAGCCAACGATGTCGGGATGTACCCACTCGCCAAACTCTTTCTTGCTTCCTTTGGAGTGGTTGATGGTTTTGCAGAGTGCCTTCAGG
>CAINDV010001032.1 GCA_903847485.1 uncultured Verrucomicrobiota bacterium | reverse complement strand
CCGCCGCCATCACGTTGCTGCTTCACCAGCGTAGTTGAACCGTTTCGGGGGCGGTTGTCTAGCACTTTCTATTTTTCAACGCCGGTCGGCCTTCGCCAACTGCCAGCCAAACGCCTTGGGGGCAGGAGCCCACTTCCGGTTTTTTGTTTGCCTTCGTTAACCGGGCACGCAACCGATTAAAAATCCTTTTTGGGGACGGTTCAGGTTTGATCCTTTGCACAAAAAGGCTGGAGCGCGGCACGTTCTCGCCGATGAGCGGTGAGGGCAAGAGCCTGAGCTTGCGGCCGGAGGAACTGCTGCTGCAGCTGCATGGCCTTGAAAGCCCCTCCCGGCGGCCGTGGCACCGCGTGTGAAGATTTTTCCATAGGCGACTGGACTCCGGATTGTTTGAGCCTTACCTTCCGGGCCGGTGAGCGAGATGATGACGATTCAGGGCCGGCCTTTAAGCCCCCAAGCGCTCGAGGCGTTGCGCCAGTGGGTGGGCGACCACCCGCGTTGGAGTCGCTGGCGATTGTCGCGCGAGTTGGCCACGCGTTGGGATTGGCGCAATGCGGCCGGCCAGCTCAAGGACATGGCCGCCCGCACGCTGTTGGTGAAGTTAGCGCAGCGCGGGTTGCTGGAACTTCCGGCGCGGTGCCAGGTGCCGACCAACCGGATGCGTTGCGGGGCGCAACCGGCGATCAGGGAACCGGCTGAACGCCGCGTCTGCGCTCTGGCCGATTTGCAGCCCCTGAGCGTGGAAGAAGTCAGCGGGCAACTGGCCGAACGGGCTTGGATCCGAGCCGCACTGGGCCAGTTTCATTATCTGGGCTTTGGCGGGACGGTGGGACAAAACCTGCAATACCTGGTTCGGGATAGGCAGCAGCGTCCCGTGGCCTGCGCGGTTTTTGGCGCCGCAGCCTGGAAGTGTCAGGACCGGGACCGTTTTATCGGTTGGTCGGCCGAGCAGAGACAGAGGAACCTGGGACTGATCGCCAACAACTCGCGTTTCCTGATTTTGCCGTGGGTAACTGTGCCCCACTTAGGGAGCTGGATTCTGGGGCAAGTAGCTCAGCGCATTGCTCAGGACTGGCAAGCTAAGTATGGCCATCGGGTGATGTTGTTGGAGACCTTCGTTGAGCGGGAGCGTTTTCGGGGCACGGTTTATCGAGCGGCGAACTGGCAAGCGGTGGGAGTAACGGCCGGCCGCACGCGCCAGGACCGCCATACCTGTCTTCGGGTGCCGGTCAAAGACATTTATCTGTATTCGTTGCGGCGTGGGTTTCGGGAGGCCCTCTGCGCGTGAAAAGCCGGGAAGAGTTGCTGCAGGAGTTGGCCGCCGACCCCGCCGCGGCCGCTGAGTATACCCTACAACTCCAGGAACAACTGGCCCAGAAGGAGCAACTGTTAACGGAGAAAGAGCAACTGTTAGCCGAAGCCCGGGCCTATATTGCGGAGCTCAAACGCCAACTCTTCGGTCCCAAGGCTGACAAGCTCACGGCCGAGCAGGAGGAGCAACTTCGTCAACTGTCCGGGGACCTCAAAGAGCAGGCGCAACGGCCACCCCCGTCAGCCAGGACGTACTCGAGCAGGACCAGCCTGACCGGGATAAGGAAACCCTCAAACAGCAGCGTCGTCGCCTACAGCATCCTCTGCCGATCGTGCAACTGGAAGTCCAGCGCGTGGTGTTGGAGCCCGAAACAAGGTCTGTCGCCACTGTCAGCAACCGGGACAAAAGATCGGCGAGGAAGTCACCACCGAATATGAATACATTGCCGCCAGGCTCCTCTGCAAAGAGACTATCCGGCCTAAATATGCCCATGACTGTCGGTGCGCGTCGGAGCCGGTCAGTATCGCCCCGCTGCCACCGCGGCTGATTCCTCAAAGCAAGCTGGGGCTGGGTTTGGCCGTCTACATCCTGCTCAGCCGCTTTGACGACCACGTCGCTTACTACACTTTGGAGCGGATCTTCCGGGAGCGATACGGGGTCGTCATTCCTCGCCAGCAAATGGTCCAGTGGGTTGAAAAGATCGCGTTCCTGCTGCTGGCCGTCTATCACGGCATTGGGGCGGAACTCTCCGCCAGTGGCTACCTGCAGATTGACGAGACGCCGGTCAAAGTGCTCGATCCGGGAGTCAAAGGTAAAGCGGCTACCGGCTACCTTTGGTTTTACTCGCATCCCAAAGGTGATGTGTTGTTGGAGTTTTGCACCGGCCGAGGTCGGGAAGGGCCGGAAAGCCGCCTGGCTGGCTTTCAAGGCACGATCCAGACCGACGCCTATGCGGTGTACGACTCGCTCCGGCGTCAACGGCCCACTCAGATCAAGCGCTTGGGATGCCTGGCCCATATTCGCCGCAAGTGGTATAAAGCGGCTGAGGAATCGTCTGCCGAGGCCATCTGGTTCATCGCTCAGATCCGGCAACTTTACCTCATTGAAGACGAAACGAGGGACCTAAGCGACTCCGAGCGTAAGGTCATCCGCCGGCAAAAGGCGCCGGCTTTGTGGCGCGCGATGAAACGCCGCGCTTTGGAACTGCGAGCGGATCCGCGCCTGCTGCCCAAAAGCAGTCTGGGCAAAGCGGTGAACTATTTCCTCAACGAATACACTGCGGCGGTGGGCTATCTTCGCGAGGGTCGCTTTCTGCCGGACAATAATCTCGTGGAAAATGATGTGAGGGCACCGGTGGTTGGTCGCAAGCGATGGCTCTTTATCGGCCATCCCGACGCCGGTTGGCGCAGCGCCGTAATCTACACTGTCATTCAGAGCTGCCGCCGGCGTGGTATCAATCCGCAGGATTACCTGACGGATGTATTAAGTCGCTTGCCTGCCATGAAGAGTAACCAGGTGAAGGACCTGCTGCCCAGTCGGTGGAAGCCGCAGGCCAATTAGCTTCCCGAGTGCGGCCTCCCCCCCCCGCATCTCGCTTACCGCTTACGTTTAGTTAAGGCGAGCGGTGCAGTGATCCCACCTCCGGCCCGTCTGCGGCAGCTCCGTAGGAGCGGTATGTTTATAGCAGAGGCACCTCGACCGTGCCCAAGCCCCGTAGGGGGAATGGCGCTTACATAAGGCCCAACTTTTGGAGCCGGGTCGTTTTGCGGCGGACGTGGCGTTTGGGGCGATCCTGATATTTCTTACGCGCTGTGTTGAGCCTTGGATACTTGTTTTTCTTGCGTTTGACCGCGCGCGGCTCGCGCCTTCCAGGCCGTTCGGGAACCAGATCATCCGCCAGCGTTTGCAGCAGCCCTGCCCAGAGTTCCTGGCGTTGCTTCTGGCTCCGGGCCCGGCTCATGGCCTGGGAATAGTGCCGCAGCGCGTCCATGGTGCCTTTGAAGCTGCTACGCTCCAGGGGCACCGCGCCGCGCCCGGCGGCCTGGGCCACCACGCACCGGATCAGGTTGTGGGCGATGAGGCGCGCGTGCATTTCCTTTTGCACCATCGCCGGCGTGCGGCCGCGCAACGTGTCCATTTTAACTCGAATTCCGAAGTAGCCCGGCGTTTTTGGGGGGCCGGCAGCCCCAGGTTTCAGATGTGACCGCCCCCCAGGACGAAGGGCGCGTACTTAAGGGATTTCCCCATAGTAACCTCGCATTTATTGCCTGATTTGGCATT
>CAINDV010001031.1 GCA_903847485.1 uncultured Verrucomicrobiota bacterium | reverse complement strand
TTGTGAGGTTCTTCCGAGAAGTTTGTTCCTGGCTGCTCTTCGATGCCTTGCCGTCACGGACGGTCATCATCCTGTCGTAGCCCAGAGGCATGCCGTCCCCTGCCTTTCTGTCGCGGAGCGACAAACTGATGGTAGCCGTGGGCTTCAGCCCACGGAGACGGATTCCGAGATGTCTTATGTCGCGTAGCGACGCTTGCATTGCAGCCGGAGGGAAAGCTTTCCCTCGTCGCTACGCGACGTGCGCTTGGTGCTCCCTCCGTGGGCTGAAGCCCACGGCTACCGTCACTTGGTCGCTCCGCGACAACATGGTGGGGCGACGATCTGGCCACTGGTTCATCGCCTCGACAAAGCTGCAACGGGTTGGGCCTTAAGTGGCTGTCAGGAACATACTTTTCGGATGAACCAAAAGAGGGGCAGAGCAAAAGTTCAGAAACTAAGCCCCCTCACACACCGGAACCCAAAATAGCTGTAGTAGGGATCCGACGGCGAGAAGTCGCCGCGACCGGCGCACCGCGAGCCGCCGACGTAGAAGCCCCACGAACCGCCGCGCAGCACACGGTAGCTCTGGGCGCTGCCCGGTCCTGGGGAGTTATCAGCCGTGGCTAGCGGGGTGCCGTACCAGTTGCCGTCGTACCCGTCCCAGCACCACTCCCAGAGATTACCCGCCATGTCGTAGAGGCCGTAGCCGTTGGCAGCGAAGGAACCCACGGGACTTGTGCCTTGTCCCCACGTCGGGTGGGAGCCTCGCGTCGGGCTGATGTCATAGGCGTAGCTGGCACTGCTGTAATAGTTCGCCTGGCTGTGCGTGATGGTGTCGCCCCACGGGAAGCGTTTGCCATTCAATCCGCCACGCGAGGCTTTTTCCCACTCGGCTTCGGTCGGCAGGCGGTAGCCATTGGCCGTCCACTTCACGCATGCATTGGTCAGATTGAGCGAGCCGGAGCGATAGACGGTTGTCTGGCTGGCATCGGTGTAGTAGCACGGCGTCAGCCCTTACTCCTCGGCGCGAGCATTGCACCACTTCACCGCGGTAAACCAGTTGATATTTTGCACGGGATGATTCACGTCCTTGAACGAGCCGCCGTTGTCGAAACTGTACCCTTGGCCCAGCGCCCAGGCATACACGTCCAGCCAGAGTTCGCGGCTGACGAGATTCTTGTCCATGAAGAAGGCGCTGAGATAAACCGTGTGGACGGGGAGTTCGCTGGTGCCGCCTTCCATGAAGGTGTCGCCCATCTGGAACGGCCCGGCGGGGATGTAGGCCATGCCGGCGGGCGCGGGCGGCGCGGTGCCGTCGTCGGCCGTGATGCGCACACGGCATTGGCTGCTGAAGCGGCCGGGCCAGTCCGTGCCCGCGTTCCAGACGATGTGGCGGTCGTTGCCCAGCGTGACGCCCGGCCCCACCGCGCCGGTGAGCGTGAACACCGGCAAGTTGTAGCTCGCGCCCGCGTTGTCGGACACGGCCACATACACCGTGAGCGGGCTGTTCCCGTCGGCATCGGCGACGTTGTAGTAGAGATCAATGAGATGCGTGCCGGCCCGCTGGGAGGCGCGGATGTTCGAGACCACCGGCGGCGCGGCCTGCGCGGCGGAGACGAGGGCGAACAGCACGCAGAGAAGCAGCGCGGCGAAACCAGCTTGGAGCGCCGGTTTCCAACCTGCCTTGGACGTCCAGCCGGGCCGGGCCGGTTGGAAACCGGCGCTCCTGGGCGGGGCATGAATCGTCGCGATGGGAGCGAGAGGGGCGGTGGTTTTCATAAGTAGTGTGCTAAGAGTTTCCGGCAAAAAACCAAGTCCCGGTAGAGCGAGGCGAAGCGGCGACTCCAGTGGAGCGCCGGTTTCCAACCGGCCTTG
>CAINDV010001030.1 GCA_903847485.1 uncultured Verrucomicrobiota bacterium | reverse complement strand
GTGCTGTCGAGGTGACGGGGGAGGTCAAGAGCCACGCACGCGCAGGAACTTGAAAGCCAGCGTGTTGGGAGGAGTCAAGTTCCTGGGTTATCCAGTTTGCACCGCCGGCGAGGAATGGTAAGATCGCTTGATCCCCAGGCACTCTTTCACGGTTCCCTTGGCAAGCTGCGGCGGGCAATCCGGTAGTTTGCCGCCAAGTGGGCTTCCACGTCCGCCCATTTGAATAGCACACTATGCCGGATCTTGAAGTAGGGCAGAATGCCGCGCTTCATCCAATTGTCCACCGTCCGAACGGTTTTGCCGGTCCGTTGGGCTACGTCCGCCTTGGTAATGAAGCTTTCTGCGGGCTGGCCGTTTGGCATTGTCTCAAGGCTCATATCATAGCTCCTTGCTCCAGCTTTGATCCGTGACCGCGCGGAGGAAGGCCTTCGAGGCGCCGTACGCCGGGCGGCCCCGCAGCGGCAGCTACCTCGGTCAACCCCGATCGCAAGATCGGCTTCCACATTTTTTCACACGCTGCGCCCGAGCCGCCTGTTACCCGCCACAGACACCCGGACTCGCAGGACTCTAAGTTTAGTTGCTTGTCGTTTGTCATGTTCTTCAGACGTCTAGGGCGGAACTCATTCCGAGGCCTAGACCGCCTTCTAACCAATCCAGTCGCAGCCGGCACGGAGAAGGGAACAGACAATTCTCAACAATATTACGAGCCGCACTCAGACGCACAGCTTGGGAGATTGTGCCGCGCTGGATTGAACGTCCTTCAAACAGGCACGCGGGTTCGATTCCCGCCACCCGCTCCATTCATTAGCAAGGACTTACGAAGCTGTGCAGTAAAAGTGCAGTAAACTGCAACCGGGCTTGGCTGGAGCGGTCGGATGTGGCGGAACGAAGGCTTGCGCCATCACCAGCATGAGCGGTGGGGTTTCAACCTGTTTCTGCGAGAATTCTGGCCGCGCGCGGCGGCCATCCCCGCTGGTTTCCGGAGGGGGCCTTGTGGTCGCTGGTTTCGTTCCCAGAGGGAACCCGCTCAGATGGAGTAGCCACCCCCACTTTTCCCTGCCGCCACCTAACGAAATCACTCCAAAAAACCACCCCATTCAAGACCGGGAAGCCCGGAAGGCGAAACCAGGCGCGCGCGGTCGAATAGGACACCCCGGCGAGCACCGCAAACTCTTTTGCATTCAGCGCCTGATCCAACCGGCGGCGGTTAAGCACGTCGGCCAGGTTGATTCCGACCAACTGCTTGTCTTGGGGCATGCGCGTTCGGGTGGTCACCGTTTCAGGGTTCAGAGCCGGCCTGGCCACACCCATCGCGGCACGCAAAGCCTGCTCGTTACCGGTCCAGTCGCGTCTAACGCCGCAAAGGGAACAATGAATCGGCGGCGTGACCTGCGGCGGGAGTCGAACCGCCTGAGCGGCGGACCCTATAATCCTGGTTCCACGGCCCTGACTTAGGCGTCAGCCCATCACCAATTTGCTCATGCTTGTGACCCGGCACCCAGCGCCCGACCTCCCAGGCTTGGACGAGTGGGCCAACACGAAGGGCGTGAAAGCCGGCGGCGACCGTTGCGCTGTTCAACCAACGCGGCAGCCACAGAATGTCGCGCTCTGCGGTTATCAGCCACGCAGGATCGTCATCCCCAGATCCGTGACGCCAAGTCCCAGCAAGGGCCTGGCCAACGGATGAAACCATGTGACGTGGATCCCGAGGATCTCCCTCCTGGAATCGGGCCGTTTGCATAGCCACCCCGATTCGTGATATGACCGGATGGATGTTTTGATTTCCAGGGAGAACCACATGAAGCCCGCTACAGATGTCTTGTACAAGGCGCATCAACTTCAGGCCGATCGCTGCGGCCAACCAGCGCTCTCGCGCGGCGAATTCCGCGCCCGGCTGCCCGCAACTTACGAAACCGACCTGACCGGCTTGCTCGTGCCACGGCCAGGGCCAACGGTCCAGATCAAGGTGTTGGGCGAACCGAAATTCCAACTGGGCCAGGTGTGCATCACTCCCAATGCCGCCCAAGCGCTGCCGGCCAGCGAGGTGCTCGCGGCCCTCGCCCGCCATGCCACCGGCGATTGGGGCGCGCTGGACGAGCACGACCAACGGGAGAACGACCGGGCGCTCCTCCAGGGCGGACGGATCGTCTCGGTTTACACTGTCAGCACTGGGCAGAAGTTTTGGGTGATCACGGAAGCCAATTTCACGCACACCACCGTGCTCCTCCCCGAGGATTACTGAGCAGCTCGCCGGAGACGCTGTATTGCGGAGCTATGAAATGGAGGACCGTCCTCATTTTGCCGGTTTCATTCGGTGGTCTGCCCGGACTGTAAAAGGAGAAAACCATGTCGCGAACACCTTCCAACACCTACCGGGTGCTGCCCGGCGAACTTGTCATCACGGCCAACGCCCGCCGCCGGCTCGCGCACGACGATCTGCTCCAGGCCCTGCACCGCCACGCCCGCGGCGACGCCGGAGATTTCGCCGGTGAAACGTCGTCCCCGCGCCCGCGTGTCCGCTTGGAAGGCTGCCGCCGCGTCTCCGCCTATCGCGCCCAGGACGGCACCCGCTTCCTCGTCATCACCGAGGCGGACGAGCTTACCACCGTCATGCTGCCCGAAGATTTTTGAGGCCAAGCCGCTGCGCAACCCCGCGATATGCTTCATCATTCACCTTCCCCGCTCGCCTGCGCCGCCACGTCGGCCGACCTGTTGCTTAGCATTTTCAAACATGGTATGAAAATGACTGAAGCTTGAATCGCCGGGATTCACCGGCCACTTTTAAGGAGAGTCTATGGCACTGCTTACCGAAACCGATGTTCCCTTGAAAAACAAAACCCGCCCCACCCACGAGGTCCGGCTCGGCTCCATCAAAGCCGCCGTCTGGCGCAACGACACTGAAGCCGGCGTGCGCTACAACGTCACGTTCAGCCGCCTCTACAAAGAGGGCGATCAGTGGAAGTCCACCGAGTCTTTTGGACGCGATGACTTGCTGCTGCTCGGCAAAGTGGCGAATGACGCCCACTCCTGGATCTGTCAACGGAGCCAGGAGCATGACGATTCCGCCAAGGCCCCCGTCCTCCCGCCGGTGAGTGGCGTGCGCTGAGGTTTCCCTGATAATTCGCGGCTTCCGAGGGCCGTGCCTTGCAAAACAGCCCTCGAACTTTTCTCCCACCCACGGATGGCTGGCTTCCCACGAGGTTAGGGTCGTGACTTACACTCATTCCCATCCGTCCCGATCGGCCACGCTGAGTGCCGCGCCACCGCACGTTGGAGAGGTAGTGCTATTCGACGCCACGCACGGTCAAGCCAACTGGGCGCAAACCGGTTACCCGTCCCGTGAAATGCACGCCAACTTCGCCGGCCTGGTGCATACGCTTTGCCGCCTGGGTTGCACTTGCGCCACCACCTATGACAAGCCACTTACAAAGGCGCGCGCGCGTGCCAAGCTGCTCGTGCTGCCGCCACCCACGGGCCAATACCACGCACGCCAGCAATGTTGGCGGAGCGATCCGGTCGCGCTCTTCAACGCCGAAGAGATTCAGGCAATCTTGGGCTTTGTGCGCGCCGGCGGCCGGCTCCTGGCCTTCGCCTAGCGGTTTGGCGACTCATTCACGCGCACCAATCTCTGTGACTTATTCGGCCCGCTGGGCTGCCTGCTGCACGATGACGCCGTGATTGATGTCACCACTTTGCGCACGACGCCCGCGCTGCAAACTTGCTTCGAGACCACGGATGATCTGCTGCCGCTGGGGTGGTTCCGGCCGGGCGTTGGGCGTGTGTGCTGGCGCTCGACAGCGACGTTCACCCTGCTCCGCGGAGCGACGGTGCAACCCATCGCGCTATCCCCTGGCGGCCGGTGCATCGCCTTCGACCGCACGCATCGGAGTATTCGGTTCGACTCCCGGCCCATCGCCGTCGCCGGCGTGCAGGAGGCGGGGCGCTTCGTGTTGCTGGGCGGACCGCATCTCTTTGAGACCGGCCCTTTCGGACTGCTGGACGAGGCAGACAACGCGAAGTTTTTGGAGAATGTCCTGCATTGGCTGTTGGCGGACGACCCGGCTGGTTCCGAACCGCTACGATTGATGCTGGCGCAGCCGATGTGCTGGCCGGGACTGGGCCTGGCGGCCGAGGGTATGGAGTTAGGCGGCGTGGGGTGCCCCGGCCCACGCCAGGAAGCCATCGCCGCGGTCGAGCGAGTCTTGCGGAAGACCGGAGTGCTCAAGGCTTTGGCCCGCCCCGGCTGGCAACCGTAAAGCGGCGCCAGCGCCACAGGCCGGGCTTTTCGTCCCGTATTTGACCGAAGCCGGCAGAAATCTTCCATTAGTAAACAGAATCTACTTGATATCTAAGACAGTCTGGACGAATCTATCGCGACCGCCAAATCTGCGTCGCTCTGGCTGCGGGACAAGCCCTTCCGGCCGTGGTCCGGGCGCGCTGAACCAAGACCCAGTGATCATGAAAACTATGCCATTCCTCCTGCGGGACGAACTCCGGTTCTTCCCCAACCCGCCCGCCATCTACCTCAACCACGCCCGCCCGCCTAAAGTCCGCGTCACGCTCTTGGGCAGCTTCCATGGTGGTTACCACGTCCTCAGAGAACTGCTCTCCGGCGCACTCGCCGACCGGGTGAACGTCGTCGGCGTCGCCACCGATGACCCGACACAGCCGTTCATCCATGCGGATAAGCGGCTCTGGCGGTATCCACACACGCGCGACGAGGAATTACTGGTGCCCCGATTCGCCGCCGAGCAAGGATTGCCGGTATATTCTGGCCGCGTGAAGACGCCGGAGTTCTTCGACGAGGTCTTCACCGAGTGGCGGCCGCAGTTGTGCCTGATGGCCACTTTTGGTCAGAAGATACCGACCGCCTTGATCCACTTCCCGGCGCTGGGCTTCTACAATTTCCATCACAGCGCCGGGTACTGGCCCAGCTATCCCGGCCCGGACCCGATTGCCGCGATGGTGCTCACGATTCACAAAGTCAGCGACGTGATTGACGGCGGAGAGTTCGTGGCGCGGTCTCATCGGGTGGCGATTCCTGACGGCATCAACGCCGTGGGGATGCACCGCATCACCTGGCCGCAGATGGGACCGTTCATCCGCCGCGAAGTCGGCGCTTTGCTGGGAGCACCCTCGACCTACCCTGTGGCGGACCAATCGCTGGTACTCCAGGAAACGCCCATTGCCTACCGCGTTATGAGTCGGCGCGGGGGCGTTGGTCAAACTCAGAGCGCTTTCGCCCAATGGAACTGAGCTTCCAGACCTATGCGTCTCCGTGTCCTGAGTGATTTGCACTGCGAATTCCGCCCGGTCGTGGTCCCGCCCGCCGCCGCCGACGTGGTCGTGCTCGCTGGCGACATCCACCAAGGCGTGGAGGGCGTCGCGTGGATGCGCGAGCAGTTCCCCGATCAACCGGTGGTATTTGTGGCCGGCAACCATGAGTTTTACCATCAAACGGTGCCGACGGCCCTCGACGAACTGCGCGCCGCCTGCCAAGGCACGAACATCCACTTCCTCGAAAACGAGGCCGTCCAGTTGGGTGGCTTCACGTTCCTCGGTTGCACGCTCTGGACGGATTTCTGCCTGTTCGGTGTCGAGCGGCAGGTCGATGCCTGGGCGCAGGCGGCGGCCTTCTTCAGCGACTTCCGTAACATTGAGGTCGCACCGGAAGGGCGACGACTGCGAGCCAGGGATATGGTGTTCTGGCATGAAGCGTCCCGCCGGTGGCTGGAGCAGGCGCTGGCGTGTGGCGACCCCCGCACGACCATCATCGTGACGCACCATGCGCCGAGCGTCCAATCCATCCCGGCGCGGCTGCGTGGCCAACTCCTGACGGCCGCCTTTGCCTCTAACCTTGATGCCCTGATCGAGCAGAGCGGCGTGCCGTTGTGGATTCATGGCCACACGCATCACTCTACGCACTACACGATTGGCCAGACCCACATCCTGGCCAACCAGCGCGGTTACCC
>CAINDV010001029.1 GCA_903847485.1 uncultured Verrucomicrobiota bacterium | reverse complement strand
CTATTGATATGCGCAAACCTGCTAGTATCTCAAAAGTAATTATTCATGAAGGCTGGAATAGTAAAATAACAAAATTCACTGTTGAATATAAAAAAGTAACCGACAACTTGGGGAGGCACTGGGCAGCCAGCCTTTCTGTTCCCAAAAGTTGTCTTGGCCTTTCCGGGCCGTTGCGGGCGGCGTCCAAGGGGCCATTCGTGCCTGTCATTTCAGTCGTTGATTCGGATGCACTACTCCCTCCCGGGAGGTGATCCGTTCAGTCATACCATTTGCGCCTCGTGATTGCACCGTATTCAGCCTTGGCATGATGCACTTGCGAGGCGCAAATGGTATCACCCATCTGGTTCCAGCGTGTCGCGTCCGGTCTGGGTGCCAGCCCGGTCTGCCACAGGCCACACCGGCAGCGGTAGCCGGCACCGGTGCGAGCGGGTTTCCCGCGTTGGCTCGCCATTTCGCCCGGCGTTCCCTGCCTTCGCCCTTGCGCCCGCCGCCGCGCCGGCCTTACGCTGCGGGCCGGTAGAGATACCGATTCACAGCACAACGACGATAACGACCTAAAACCAACAATCTGATTGCGCGCAGCTTCGGCTGCTGTCCACTACGAAACCGGGAGCGGGCGACGGAGCGGGACGCTGGTTGGAGGGGCCGACGTAAGAAGGCCCGGCCAGCTTGGCGAACCGAGCCTCCTCACGTCGGCTCCTACAGTGTTCCCACGGAGGACGAGCCATCCCGACAGGGCTGATTTGTGCGCGAGCGAATACCGCCATGCCTGCTAATCCAGACAAGGGTGCCCCCTCCTTTCACTGGGGACCGACCAATCCGCATCCGCTCTCGCAGACGCGCACCGAGCTGGTGTGGGATGGGAAATACGACGAGTTCGGCAATCGCCGCGAGGTGGATGTCGCGGCGTGCGCCATGCCGATGCAGAAGATTGAGACGGTGGACGAACCACGCCAGCGGGCGGCGGCGGCGGGCCAGACGGAGTTGTTCGAGCAGCAGCGGGCCAAAGTTGTCGGCCGGGTGCCCTCCCCCGGCGGAGACGCGCCCGGCCAACCGGTGCCCGGTCAGGGGACCGGACCTACAGTAGAAGACTTCCGCAACCGGCTCATCTGGGGCGACAACAAGCTCGTCATGGCCAGCCTGCTCAAAGAGTTCAAGGGCCGCATTGACCTCATCTACATTGACCCGCCGTTCGACGTGGGCGCGGATTTCACAATGGACGTGCCTATCGGCGACGGCAAGGAAACCGTCGGCAAAGACCAATCCACGCTCGAAATGGTCGCCTACCGCGACATGTGGGGCAAAGGCACCGACTCTTACCTCCACATGATGTTCGAGCGGCTCACGTTGATGAAGGAGCTGTTGTCGGAGAAAGGGAGCATCTATGTGCATGTTGGGTGGCTCGTTTCGCACTACGTCAAAACGATCCTCGATGATGTTTTCGGAGTGGAGCGGTTCGTGAATCAGATCATTTGGAAACGCCAAACCGCTCACAGCGACACCTCGCAAGGCTCGACTCACATGGGCCGACTTCATGATGTCATTCTTCTATACTCCAAGGGCGAAAGCCTTTGCTGGAACATGCAATATGAGCCGTATTCCGAGCAGTATATTCGGGATTTCTACAAGCATGTGGATGAGGATGGTCGCCGTTACCGTTTGAGCGACATCACTGGCCCGGGTGGCTCAGGTAAAGGAAACCCACACTATGATTTTCTCGGCGTTACGCGCTTTTGGCGCTTCTCCGAAAAGCGAATGCACGAACTCTACAAAGAGGGGCGCATCATTCAGACAAAGCCCGGAACGGTTCCCGCGCAAAAGCGTTATTTGGATGAGATGCCAGGCGTGCCGCTCCAAGATATTTGGGCCGACCTTAATCCGATCCAGCCGCAGTCTTTCGAGCGTCAGGGTTACAGCACTCAAAAGCCTGAAGCGGTGTTGGAACGTATCGTTAGACTTTCCTCGAACGAAGGCGATCTCGTAGCCGACTTCTTCTGCGGCAGCGGTACGACCGGCGCGGTGGCGGAGCGGTTAGGGCGGCGCTGGGTCATGTCGGACCTGGGCCGGTTCGCCATCCACACCAGCCGCAAGCGACTTATCGAGTTACAGCGCAAGTTACATGACGCCGGCCAGCCCTATCGCGCCTTCGATGTGTACAACCTCGGCCGCTACGAGCGGCAGTGGTGGCAGAAGGACCGGCTCAAGGGCGCGGAGGAAGAGCATCGCCGCGTGGTGCTGGAGTTTTTCAAGGCCGAGCCGTTCGCGTCGGTAGGCCGGGTGCCCGCACCCGGCGGGGAAACGCCCGGCCGGGGGACCGGGCCGACAAGAACCGCGCCGTCACCGCTGCTCCACGGCCTTAAAGGCAGCGCCTTCTGTCATGTGGACGGCATTGATAGTCTCTTCACCCGGGACGAGGCACGCGCCGTGGCCGCGGCGACGTCGCAGGCCGGCGGGCGGGAAGTGTATTGCCTGGCGTGGGAATTCGAGATGGAGCTACGGCAGCATTGCCTGGCACTGGAGGCGGAGTTCAAGGTGAAGATGAAGCTGGTGCCTATCCCGCGCGAAGTCATGGAGAAGAACCGCCAGAGTCCGCCGCCCTTCCTAGAGATGGCGGTGCTGGAGGCGGAGGTCGTTTATCGTTCTGTAGGAGCCGACGTGAGGAGGCTCACTTCAAAAACCGAAAGTCAGAGACTCGTTACCTCGTCTCCTACAAAGTCCGTGGACGTCAAGCTGACCAAGTTCCTCCCCTCGCTGGCAGAAGTGCCGAGCAAGGAACTGGAGGCACTGAAGGAGCGGGCGGTGAAGAGTGGCTTTGACTTCATTGATTTCTGGGCGGTAGATTTCGACTGGCATCCCGGCAAGCCCTTCAACCATTACTGGCAGGACTACCGCACCCGCAAAGACCGTTCGCTCAAGAGTGTGAGCGACGCCGGGCACACTTACGAGCAGGCCGGCAAACACACCCTCTGCGTGAAGGTGGTGGATGTCTTCGGCTGTGACACGAGTATCATTTTGGAGGTGAACGTGTGAGAGGAAATGCACTCGAAATCTCTGGCCAGACTGGAGAGGATGAATCGAAACGACCATGATTGACCGCATCACCATCGAAAACTTCAAGAGCCTCAAGAAAGTGGACTTGAAGCTGGGTTCGCTGAACCTGTTCATTGGCAGCAACGCCAGCGGCAAATCGAACTTCTTCGACGCGCTGCGGGTGTTGCAAGGCATTGGCAATGGATTCACCATTTACGAGATCCTTGACGGCAAGCCTAAGAGCGCGACCAGTGAGGTGTGGGACGGGATTCGGGGAGGCAGCGGGAAGGCTTGCTTTGCGGATGGCAGCGGGGCTGGGGAAATCGTCCTGATGGCGGAGGGCCGGCTGAAACACGGAACCCGCTGGGAATTCCTGATTGGGTTCACTCCCGCAGACGGACGGGTGACCCGGGAGCGGCTAAGAGCGGACGTGGAACTTTACGATTCGGATGCGGTGGGAAAGAATCTGCCCAGCGATCCAGTCTTCGAAGTGCGCTATTACGAGGGCAGGCAGGGCCGGCAACCACACCTGAAGTTCGAGCGTTCGCGGGCGGTGCTGGGCCAGTTTGCGCGGGGCGGCAATGGCAAGTGGAAGAAGGCGCACGCGGAAGTCGCCGGTGAGGTTGTGACACTGCTGGCCAACACCCAAAGGGTGGATCCGTCCCCGGTCTTGTTGCGCGGCTACTCGCAGGCGCACCAAATCCAACGCATGGGGGAGCATGGCGAGAACTTTGCGGCGCTCATCCGCACGCTCTGCGCGGACGGCAAGGCCAAGGACGCTTATTTGAGCTGGCTGCGGCAACTCCGTCCGGCGGAGGTGGACGACCTGGGCACACTGAGCGGCGCGGTGGGCGAGCCGCTCTTCATGCTGAAAGAGCGAGGCAAGGAATTTCCGGCGCCGGTGCTCAGTGACGGCACCTTGCGTTTCGCTGCCATCACGGCGGCCTTCTTCCAACCCGACATGCCGGCTTTGATGACCATTGAAGAGATCGAAAACGGCATCCATGCCAGCCGAGTGCGTCTGTTGGTGGAGCTGCTGCGCAGCCGCGCCACCGGCGGCAGGACCCAAGTGATGGCCACGACCCATTCTCCCATCGTCCTCGCGTGGTTGCAGGCAACCGAGTATGCTCACACGTTCTTCTGCAAGCGGGAGGAAGCGACGGGCGAATCCCGGATTTGCCCGCTGACCGAGGTGCCGCATTTCCTCGAAGTGGTGAAGCGGCAGCCCATCGCCGACTTGTTTGCCGAAGGCTGGCTGGAATCGGCGTTATGAGCTATCGCGTGCTGGTCATTCCTGAGGATCCGACGCACAACGGTTACATCCTCAAGCCGCTGGCCGAGGCAATCCTGGCCGACGCTGGGAAACCGGCGGCCCGGGTGGAGGTGCTGACCAATCCGAAGCTCGGAGGCTATGATCACGCGTTGACTGCCATTCGTGGGGAACTTTCCGAACGCTACGGTTTCTGGGATCTGTGGCTCTTCATTCCCGACGCCGACCGGGCGAGCGGTGCGGCCATGCAGCAACTGGAGGAGGACTTGAAAGCGAAAGCTGTGAACCTGCTGTGCTGCGCGGCCCAGCCGGAAGTCGAAGTGTATGCCTGCGCGGCCTACCGGTCTGAATTGGGGATGCCGTGGGAGGAAGCCCGCGCGGCGAAGCACCTGAAGGAGGATGTGTTCCAGCCCTTGTTGGAAAAGCGCGGAGACTTGCGGCGCGCCGGCGGTGGACGCGACCTTTTGATCGCGGAGTCACTCAAGAATCTGCCACTGCTCTTTAACCTGTGTCCGGAATTAGGGGCGCTGCGGCATCGCATCCACCAGCTCGCCCATCAGTGACCATGCCTGAAAAACTCACCATCAAGACCGAGGCGCTCGAACCACTGTTCGCCGCGTGGGAGGAACCCAACAAGCACCGCGTGCGGGCCGACAGTGGCGAGGGCGCAGTCGAGCGGAAGGGGCGGCGACCGACGCGCATTGCTATCGCGCAGAATCTGCGAGCGATGGTGAAGGAGTGGCGGGACACCTTCTACTTCGGCGCGAGTGACACGTCGCGGTATCTGCTCAACCACTGGTTCGGGCGGACGCACACGGTTGGGACGGACGGTAATTCCCACGAGTTCCGCTATTACTTCTGCCAGCGCGAGGCGATTGAGACGCTGATTTATCTCAAGGAAGTCCGGAAGCTGGAATGTCTCTCGCAACTCATCGCCGAGTATGGCGGCACCTACGCGGAGACGACGGCGCTGGGCGTGACGGAGGAAGAGGATGCGTGGAGTCGCTACGCCTTCAAGATGGCGACCGGCTCGGGTAAGACGAAGGTAATGAGTCTCGCGATTGTGTGGAGTTACTTCCACGCGTTGCGGGAGAGTGATTCGCCGATGGCGCGGCACTTCATCGTCATCGCGCCTAACCTCACGGTGTTCGAGCGACTGAAGGAGGATTTCAAACCAGCGGGCGGCGGGCCGGACATCTTCGACACCGACCCGCTCATCCCGGTGGAATGGCGCGGCGATTGGAATCTGACGACAGTGTTACAGGACGAGGCCAGCGGCGCGAGCACGGGTGGGACGCTTTACCTGACTAACATCCACCGGCTCTTTGATAACTCCCGGAAGCGGGAGTCCGGCGAGATGCACGACTGGATGGGACCGGCGGTTAGCAAGGCCAAGGCGCTGGATACCGGCGCGGCGCTCCGCGAACGCATCACCGGACACTCGCGAGTGATGGTGATGAATGACGAGGCGCACCATGTCTGGGATCCGGACTCGGCGTGGAATGAGGCGATCAAGTTTCTCCACGACACTATCCGCAAGCGGACTCAGGGCGGATTGGTGGCGCAGCTCGATTTCTCCGCCACACCCAAGGACAACCAGGCGAACTATTTCAAACACATCATCTGCGACACGCCCTTGGGCGAAGCGGTGGATGCGGGCATTGTCAAGACACCCATCATCGGGCGGGCCGGCCAACTTGTAGAGCAGGCAACGGATAACGCCGCCTACCGATTCGAGATGCACCTGAAGCTCGGTTACGAGCGCTGGTTAAGGAGCCGCGAGGAGTGGCTGAAGAGCGGAAAGAAGCCCCTGCTGTTCGTCATGTGCGAGGACACGAAGGCGGCGGATGAAATCACGGCCAGACTAAACGGTGACGCAATCTTCCAAGAGTTGAACCGTCGCACCATCAACCTACACACGAACCTCAAGGGCAAAATCAAAAAGGTCGGGAAAGGCGCGGACGCCCGAGAAGAGTTCGTCGAGAGTGAGAAGGACATTAGTGACGAAGACCTGAAGGCGCTGCGCAAGCTGAGTCGCGAGTTAGATTCCGGGACCAGCCCTTACTTCTGCATAGTGAGTGTCTTGATGCTGCGGGAGGGCTGGGACGTGAAGAACGTGACGACGATTGTTCCGCTGCGGGCTTACAGCTCGAAGGCGGGCATTTTGCCGGAGCAAACACTGGGGCGCGGTTTGCGCCGCATGACACCGCCGGGACAGGCGAATGAGATTGTCGCGGTCATCGAGCATGAGGCGTTTGCCCGGTTGTATCGGGATGAACTCGCACAAGAGGGACTGCCCATCGAAATCGTGGACGTGGACAAGGTGCCGACGACCACGGTGTCCATCTATCCTGACCCGAAGAAGGACGCCGCCGCGCTGGCTATCTCCATACCGAGACTAACGGCGGCCAACCAAACGCTGCCCGTGCTGGGGCCGATTACGGAGGCGGAGTTACAGGAGGCATTCAAAGCGTTCAAGCCGCTGCCCATCGGCGAGCGCGGTCCGACCGAGGTCCAATACGAGGGCCGGGCTCTCATTACCGGTGAGCTCGTCGAGCACATGAAGGTCAACCTCGCCCTGTTGGACTCGGGAACAGGCGCAATCTCCTTTTACCGTCAGGAAATTGAATACATCTGCAAGGTGAAGGGCGCGCATCAGGTGCTGGCTCCGCTGTTGGAGAAGTTTTTTGAGGAAATGCTGTTCGGGCCGGGGCACTCGGTCTTTGAGTCGGCACTGGTGGCACGGCTCTCAGACAGCGATGTCCACGAGCATGTGCGGGCGGTGTTTGTCCCGCTGGTGCGGCGGAAGACGATTCAGAAGCAGTTGCGCACGCTGGAGGCGACGCCGGTTTCCGTGGGTGCGTGGCGGCCGTTCCAAGTAACTGTCAGTGAGCGCCGGCCGGTGCAACAGTCGGCCCGGACGGTGTTCAACCTCGTGCCATGCAATCGGACGCTGGAGACCGCCTTTGTCGGGCTGTGCGGCAAAGCTTCAGATGTAGGAGCATTTGCCAAAAATGCGGGACCGCAAAGCCTGCGGGTGGATTACCTCGCCGATGGCGTTCGACTGGCGTTCTACACGCCGGACTTCTTTGTCCGCGTGACGGCGGGCAACTACTTCCTCGTCGAGACGAAAGGCCAAGTGGACAAGGACGTGCCGGTGAAGGCGCGGGCGGCAGTGGAGTGGTGCAAGGCGGCATCCACGAAGCAGGTGAAGTGGGAATATCTGTTCGTGCCGGAAGGAGTGTTCCAGCGGTTCCAAGGCAACACCGTGGCGGAACTCGCGAGGATGTGTGCGCCGTCGCTGCATGACTTGCTGAACGAAGAGAAATTTCGTGAGGAGTTGCCACTGTTTGCTGGGCTGGGAATGCTCGAAGGGAAAGCTGCCGAGGCGCAGGGCATCGTGGACCAGCAGCTCCTCAACGCGCTGCCCGAACGTCTGCGCAAGGCGGCGGACGAATCCATCTCGCTGTTTGGTTTCTTCGAGAAGAAACAGGGTGTGAACTACGCGCCCGTGTTCACGGCGTTGCTTGGTGTCCTGGATGAAACGGCGAAGGGCTTGGTGCTGCAAAAGCTGACCCCACAAATGCCGCCCAACATGCAGGACCAGCGGGATTGGTTTGAGCCGCACTTTGGAGCGGTCGAGCACACGAAGCGCCGACACTACGAGGAGGTCGCGCGCAATCTGCGGAAGACGCTGGTTTACAAGAACGGTGTCTCGCCGCTCGGCTTGCTCCGCAACTGTCTGGACTTTGCGCTCAACGACACCACGCCGCTGACCGGAGTGTTCGTCGCCTTGAAAGCGGAGCTGCGATTCAGTGGCGGCCGCGAACTGCTCGACCGGGTTAAAACCATTAACGACTTCCGCAATACGCGCGTGGCACATCAAGAAACGCCGTTGACCAATCCAGCCGAGGCGAAGACGGCGCTGATTACTTGGGTGGATGGTCTGAACCGGCTTTGGCAAGCGGGGAGACTACAGTTACCTACGCGGGGAGCCTAACAGCCATAAAGGGCAGTCCCGGTAATTGCCAGCCGCCTTTACTGCCGCCGCCGTGTCGTCCGCGTAGCGGCTTTCGGTAGCAAGCCGCCACTCTCTTCCACGAGCAAGGCTGTTCTCCGCCCCGAACGGACCCTCCCCTCGCAGCGCCTTCCGCCTTTTCCGGCAAGCTGGCGGCGCTCGGCTGCGGCACCGCATTCTTCCCTTCCGAATCCCCGTTGGCGGCTGGGTTTGGCTCAGACCTGCCTTATGCAAAGTCCCGATAGATTTCCCGGCGGTGGCCGACCGCCAGCAGGTGGGTGACGTTGCGGCTGGTGTCGAAGGCATAGATGACACGGTAGTCGCCCAGGAGGAAGAAGTCGCCTGCTTGAAACCGTGGCTGGCCAGCGCGGCCACCGGCCAGTTGGTGGTCGTTGCCCCGATGCGGGCCGCGCTGGCGCAACGGCTCGGCCAACCCGTCAAGCCCTCGGTGGTCTACCGCTTGTTGGCACGCCATGGCTGGCGAAAGGTGGTGCCCGACACGCGCCATCCCAAGAGCAAACCCGAGGTTCGGGAGGAGTGGAAAAAAAACTCCCGGAAGTGCTGGAAACCCTACTGACACCGGACGTGGTCCAGGGGCGTCAGGTTCGGTTGATGT
>CAINDV010001028.1 GCA_903847485.1 uncultured Verrucomicrobiota bacterium | reverse complement strand
TCCGCCTGGCGCTCAAAAGCAACCGGTGGGATGAATGCTGGGATCGCCTCAACAACGCCAACTATCTCAAAGTCAAACTCGCCGCCTGAACAAAGTTACTCTGCGGTCACGCACCCGCTGCACGACACTGACGACTTCAAGGTTTGACTTGGTTTTCCGCCTAACTAAGATGCTCGCGCATGTTTGCGGCTGAAACGAGTCCGGTCACGGCCTTCGCTCCCGACGTCTCCGAGCCTTCCCCGGTTTGGAAGCAGCTCGCGGAGCCGGTGGAGCCGTTTTTGGATGCGGTGGCGGAACGGCTGGCGCGGCAGGTGATGGAGTTCGATCCGGCCCTCACCGCCAGCGCACGGTACGCCCTGACCGGCCAGGGCAAGCAGTTGCGACCCACTTTGGTTGGACTGTGTGCCGAGGCTACCGGGGGGCTTAAGGACGATCATATCACGGCCGCCGTCATCATCGAGTTGGTCCACCTGGCCACGCTGGTGCATGACGACGTGATGGACGAGGCCCAACTCCGCCGGGGGCGGCTTACGGTGGCCGCCCGCTGGGGCAACGAGCACGCCGTGCTGTTCGGCGACTGCCTGTTTGCGCACGCCTTGAAGCTGGCGTCCGGTTTCCCCACCACCGAAATCTGTCGCGCCGTCTCCATGGCTACCAAGGTCGTCTGCACCGGCGAAGTCCTGCAAAACCAGCACCGGTTGAACTTCCAGCTCTCGTTGGCAGATTACTTCCGCATCCTGGAAATGAAGACGGCCGAGCTGTTTGCGCTGTCGTGCGATTTGGGCGCCTACCTCAACGCCGCCCCGCCGGAGCAACGTCAAGCGTTGCGAGAATTCGGCATGGCACTCGGCACGGCCTACCAGATTTACGACGACTGCCTGGATGTGTTCGGCTCGGAAACGAGCGCCGGCAAATCCCTCGGCACGGACCTGGCCCAAGGGAAACTCACGCTGCCGGTGCTGTTGGTGTGGGAACGGGCGTCAGCGGGCGAGCGGACTTCGCTGGAGCAGCAGTTGCGCGCCTGGGAGCCGGGCTCCTGTGCCTCCGTGGCGGCACTGCTCCGTCGGCACGCGGCTTTGGAGCGGGCGCTGGCCGTCTTCAATGATTATGTGCAACGTGCCCGGATCGCCTTGGGGAAGCTGCCCGGCGGCCGACAACGCCTGGCGCCACTTACCGATTTTCTCGTGCAACAGGCCGCCGTGTTGGGAGACCGGCCCTAGCCCACATGGTCATGGCCCATCCCGCACTGGAGAAAGCCCTCCCAGCGGAACCGGTCGGCCCGGATGATATGGCGTTGGTCCACCGCGCCCAGAAAGGCGAACTGGACGCTTACGACGAGTTGGTGCGTCGGTACCAGGAGCGGATTTACGCCACCGTTTACCACATGACTTCCCACCACGAGGACGCCAGCGACCTCGCGCAGGAAACCTTTATCAAGGCTTACCAGGCCCTGTCTTCCTTCAAAGGCGATTCCTCCTTCTACACTTGGATCTATCGCATCGCGGTGAACCGGACGCTCAACTTCCTCAAGCAGCGCAAGAACCGCGTCCACATGAGCCTGAACGACCTGGATTTCAACACGGAACATAATCCAGACCTGGTGGCGCTCATCTCCGACAACACTCCGCGACGCTACGCCGGCCTGAAGGAGTTGCAGGAAAAATTGAACGAGGCCATGCAGAAACTGTCGGAATCCCACAGAATTGTTGTGACCCTGCACGATGTGCAGGGAGTGCCGCACGAAGAAATCGCGAAGGTTCTGGGCTGTAGCATCGGCACGGCCCGCTCGCGCCTCTTTTACGCGCGGCAGCAACTGCAAAGTCACCTGGCAGAGTATTTGAAGTGAAAGTGAATATGGCCAACGAACCGGATGGTACCGAGCAGTTCGACCGCCTGCTCCAACTCCTGGCGGTCAAGCGAGACGAGCAGCCGCCCCCCGGCTTCTTTGACCGTTTCCCGCGGGAGGTGCGACGGCAGATCATGGCGCAGGACAACCCCCACGCCTCATGGCTCTCCCAGTTGAAACACGAGTCCAACTGGCTGCGCCTTGCGCTGGCCATGATGGAAGGCCGGCCCGCCTTGGCGGGCGTCTTCGGTGTCCTCGCCTGCGGATTGCTCATCGCCGGGATCCTCTACGCCAGCGACCCCAGGCTCCCGTCAACCAGCCTGGCGCGTGACGATGGCCTTGCGCCGTCCGCAATGCCCGCCCTGATCGCTGACGATTCCCTGCCCTGGGCTTCCGCCGCAGACCTTGTTTCGAGCACCAATCCCATTCCCAACCGCCCGGTGCCGGCCATGCTCTTCAATGGTTCCTTGCTCCAGTCGCAACCGGCGTTGCTCGACCTCAAATAGAGTCTTACGTCCCCAATCCTTAGCCGTGTCCACGCAGTCGAGACGACTGGGTTGAACCGCAGAGACGCGAAGAACGCAGAGAAAACAGCTCACCGGCCAGTTGTGCTGGCTCACGGGATGGTGACTGGTTGGAGGGAATGCAAACAGGCGCTTCCCTATGCGTTCTTCGCGTCACTGCGGTTTGCTCGGAAGTTTCGACTTCATGGATACGGCTTAGCGAAGCGGTAGGGCGGCACACCTGCGGAGCCGGGGGAAAGGCTCGGCAGGGGCGTCGCCCTACCGCTTCGCTGCGGATTGGGGGAAGAAGACTCACAGACAGTTTAGCCATGGCCGGGCAAGTGGCCTCGGGTTGCGAGGCAAGGAGGATGCGAGGCAAGGAGGATTTTTGCCAGTGGCACGGAAGCAATCTCCGCCGAATTCCAACGGCTCCCGCGCCCCGCCGCTACTATTCCTCAAACAACGCCTGCGCGAATTGTTTCGCATCGAAGGGTTGGAGATCGTCGGGTTGCTCGCCGAGGCCGATGAATTTCACGGGCAAACCGAGTTCCTTCTGAATCGCCAGAACCATTCCTCCCTTGCTGGTGCCGTCGAGCTTCGTGACGATCAAGCCGGTGAGCGTGACGGCTTTGTGGAACTCGCGCGCCTGGTTGAGGGCGTTGGCCCCGGTGGTGGCGTCGAGCACGAGCAAGACCTCATGGGGCGCGCCGGGCAATTGTTTGCCGATGACGCGGTGAACTTTTTGCAATTCCTGGAGGAGGTTGTGCTTGGTGTGCAGGCGTCCGGCGGTATCAATGAAGAGGTAGTCCACCTTGCGAGCGAGCGCGGCAGTGATGGCATCGTGTGCAACCGAAGCGGGATCGGCATGGTAGGCACCGGCGATGACTTCCACCTTCAGCCGTTGGCCCCAGAGCTTGAGTTGCTCAATGGCGGCGGCGCGGAATGTGTCGCAAGCCGCCAGGATGGCGCGTTGCCCGCGTTGCTCAATGAAGTGCGCCAGTTTGGCGGCGGTCGTCGTCTTGCCGGTGCCGTTGACACCAATGAGGGAAACGACAGTCAGGCCGTGCGAGGCCTTGTTAAGCCCGGCGGGCGTCGCGCTGAAATTCTTTCCCACCTCACGCCGCGCCACAGAGAAGACATCGAGGCCCGTGGTGCCTTGCGTCTCGTAGGCAAGCTTCACCGCGCCGACGATTTGTGCGGTCATGGCCGAGCCAAGGTCGGCACCGATGAGTGCGACTTCGAGATCGTCGAGCGTCGTGGCGTCGAGCTTCGGCGAGCGGCTGACGATGCGTTTGATCTCGTGAACGAGCTTGCTGTGGGTCCGGGCGAGGCCGGCCTTGAATTTGTCGAAGAGTCCCATGCGAAAAGAAAATCAGGCGGGCAGGGCCAGGGCGGACGGCGCCGCGGCGGAATGGTGGCGTTCGGCAACGCGCTGCTTGAGCCGGAGGACATATTCGTAGGGCAGTTTGACGGTGCCAATGAGCGGTTTGCCGCGGCTGTCGCCGTGGCAATCGGACCCGCCGGTGGCCAGCAACGAAAGCCCGTCGGCGATCATGAGGTAGTGCTGCACCTGCGCGGTGGAGTGCCGACTGTGGAAACATTCCAGCCCATCGAGGCCCGCCGCCGCCAGTTTGGGAATGACCGAGTCAGTGCGACTCAGTCCAGGATGCGCCATCACCGCCAGCCCGCCGGCTTGGTGAAGCAGTTCGATGGCACTGGCGGCAGACAGCTTGTGTTTGGGCACCCAAGCCGGCCGATGCCGCTTCAGAAAGCGCTCGAAGGCTTCATCCATCGTGCGGCAATGCCCCAGCTCAGCCAACGCGCGGGCGACGTGCGGCCGGCCGGGCGAGCGACAATTCGCGACGGTAAAGACATCTTCCGCCCGCAGCGGCACGCCGAGGCGGTTGAGGCGGAGAACCATCTCCCGGATCCGCTCCTGGCGGACCGATTGGAAGAGTGAGATTGCGCGCAACAAGACTTCATTTTCCAGATCCAGAAAATACCCGAGCAGGTGAACCTCGTGATCCGCGCATTCCGCCGTCAATTCGATGCCGGAGATAAACTCGATCCCCGCCGCCGCGCACGCCGCCATCATGGGCACGCACCCTTCCAGCGTGTCGTGATCCGTCAGCGCCAGCGTGGACAAGTGCTGCTTCACGGCGTGTTCCACCACCTGCTCCGGTGTGAATGAACCGTCGGAAAAGCGGGTGTGCAGGTGGAGATCGGCGAACATGGTGTGGCGGCTGGGCGGGAACTACTTCACGATCCGAGCCGGGCGCATCAGGTCGCTCTTGACCCGGTCGAGCACGCCGTTGACGAACTTGCCGCTGTCCTCCGTGGAGAACCTTTTCGCGATGTCCACCGCCTCGTTGATGCTGACGACGGGCGGAATGTCCTCGCGATGGAACATCTCGTAAATCGCCAGCCGGAGGATGTTGCGGTCCACGGCGGCGATGCGGTTGAAATCCCAATTCTGCACGTATTTCTGGATGAGAGCGTCAATCTCTGGGCGGTGTTCGAGCGTGCCGCGGATCAGGGGTTCGGCGAACTGGCGCAACTCGGCCTCCTCGGCGGTGGGCGGCGGCAAGACGACCGCTTCCCCCCAAGTGGAGGGGCCTTTCTCTTCGGCCAGGGCGGCGGAAGTCTGGGAATTCCAAAACTGCTCCAGCGCCTGTTCCAGATTCTCAGGCGGATTCAGTTCCTGCTGAAACAGAAACTGGACCGCGCGTTCCCGTGCTTCACGACGTTTACCCATAGCGCCGTGCAGCGTGCCTGAATCCGGCGGTCGGTGAAATGAAAAACTCCGCTGCCGGGCCCGGCCCATGCGCCAAACACGGGAGCGCCTTCCTCGGAGTTCACCGCCTGGCTGCGGAGATATTCCTGGTCCAGCCGCATGTCGAGGACGTGGCATTTGCCGAGCCAGTTCACGATGAACGCCCGCCTGCCGAGCTTCGTCGGCAGGATGTGCAGGCCGGGTTCGTCCAGCACGGCGAGCACCTTGCCGAACAGGACATAGACCCGGCAGCGTCGCTCGGAAACGATGGTGTAAAAGCCCACCGTCTCCAGCAATTGGAGCAGCGCCGGGACGAGGACGAAACCGCCGACAACCGTGACGGCAGGGGCTATCAGTAATCCCGGTGCAACAGGAATTGCGCCAGCGCTTCGAGCGCGACGGCGCGGCCATGGAAAACCTTGAGCGCGGCGAAGGCTTTGCCAGTAAGTTGGGCGGCGATTCGCCGGGACTTCTCCAACCCGACGAGCGCCGGGTAGGTGGCTTTCTGGCTGGTGAGATCTTTCCCGGCGGTCTTGCCCAGTTTCTCGCTCGTTTGCGTCACGTCGAGGATGTCGTCCATGACTTGGAACGCGAGGCCGACGTGGTAGCCGAAATCGGTGAGGGCCTGGAGTTGGGCGGGGGGGCAGTTGGCGCTCATGCCACCGAGGCGCGCGGAGCAGCGGAGGAGTGCGGAGGTTTTGCGCTCGTGGATGTAGCGGAGTTGCGCGACGGACACCTTTTTCCCCTCGGCCTCCAGATCGGCGACCTGGCCGGCGACGAGTTGAAGCGAGCCGGCGGCGCGGGCGAGTTCGAGGATGAGCGTCTGGTGCGGATAACGCGGCCAGCTTTGGGCCTGCGCGGCGATTTCAAAGGCCTGAGTCAGCAAGCCGTCGCCGGCCAGGATGGCGATGCCTTCACCGAAGACTTTGTGATTGGTCGGCTGGCCGCGCCGGAAATCGTCGTTATCCATCGCCGGCAGATCGTCGTGAATCAGGGAGTAGGTGTGAATGCACTCGACGGCGCAGGCCAGCGGGAGCGCGGCGACATTGGTACCACCGCAGGCCTCGGCCGCCGCGAGCAACAGGGCGGGGCGCAGGCGTTTGCCGCCGGCGAAAAGTGAGTAGTGCATCGCCTGGTGAATCGTGGCGGGCTTGGTGGCTGGCGTGGGCAGGAAGCGGCGCAGCGCGGCGTTCACGGTGGCGCTGCGGGTGGCGAGGAACTGGTCCAGATCGAAAGCGGAGGATGGCTTGGGCATGATGTTAATGGGCGTTGGCCGCGCAGGGTTTTACGGAAGTGCGCCGCGTGTGGCAAGACTGGAATGGCCGCATCGTTTCGGGAAGCGGGATCCAGGACAAAAAATGGGAGACAGAAAAAGGTTGGGCACGGCGGGGGCGGGACGATGGGGGCACCTTATCAGTCAGAAGAACGGGGCCAGCGCCTTAGCCGTATCCGTGCAGTTAAAAACAGAATCCGGCTCCACCGCAGAGGCTGGGCGCGGCCAAGCCGGAACCAAACTGCCGGGCCATCCGATTCAACGCAGAGGCCGCAGGGGTTTTCGCACAGGGTCGCAGAGGAAACGTGTTCTCTGCGGACCTTTGCGAAAACCCCTGCGGCCTCTGCGTTGAATCGGGTGGCCCGGCAGTTTGGTTGCGGCTTGGCCGCGCTATGCCTCTGCGTTATTTGACCCTGGGTTCAATTGCCTGGTTACGGCTCCGCCGTGCCGCTGCACTCGGCGTGCGGATGTCCCAGTGATCGCCAGAATCCATCGCGGACTCCGAAGTTTGGGGAGCCTGCCTGTAAGAGCTTTGCTGGTGTTCCAATCTCAACAATGACAATGTCAGCCTGAACACCGGCGTTGTTTTCCTCGACCGGTGGCGGTGTTGGACAAAAGAGTTGCCTCCGCCAGCCCGACGGCCACGTTCCGTCCTCCGCACGCGCTTACGGCCAGTGCGTCAGGGAGCTGCCGACTCGACCCGCAGTCGCCGGCTGCCAGCGCAGGTTCTCCGGCAGCGGTCCCGCGCCGTCCAGCCCTTCGCGGCCCAGCAGTTGGAAGCCGCTTCCCCGCAGCGCATACGGCACGCTCTGGGACTTCGAATGCGTGTCCTCCTCGAAACGCTTCTGCCATTGCGCCAGCGTGTTGTCCGGATTCCAGTGATGCCGCACGGCGGGAGGCCCGGCATTGCTGGCAAAGACGTTGAAGTCGGAATGGACGTCCAGGATGGAGCGCTTGAAAAGGGTGGTCACCAAGTCGCCCATGTAGAGCGTGAGGTCCGCGCCGCGGGCCTGATTTTCGACGGCCAGAGAATTGTGCAGGAACAGATTGTTGAGCACCAGGCTGTTGTCCACCGGTTCGGTGGCGCTGCGCGGCATGACCATGATTCCGCCGCCGTTTTCGGCCAGGGTGTTGTGGACCACCGAGGTGTTTTGCGAGCCGGAGACGTAAATGCCCCGCCCACGGTTGGCATAGACCAGGTTGTCGGCGATGAGGCCGGGGCCGGGATTGATCTCGAAGAAGATGCCCTGGCCGCCGTTGTGATGGCACACATTGCCGAGGATGCGGATGTCCGAGTTTTGGTAGTCGAACCAGATGCCGGGCGCGTCCGTGTTATAGGCGACCTCGCAGCCGCGCACCACGCAACGCCGGTTGGCCGGAATGGCCTTCAGGCCGCCCGCGTGCCATTCGGCGTGGAAGCGCCGATAGTTGTTGAAGAGCAGGGTGGAGTTTTCGACGACGCAGTCCTCGCTCTCGGAGAGGGCCAGCCCGGTGTTGCCGTTGTAGGAAAGATCACAGCCTTTCACCACGCAGTTCGTGCTCCGATACAGGCTCAGCCCGCAGAAGTCCGCCTGGAGAAACCGGCAGTCTTCCAAGGTCACGCGCTCGCAACTCTGGAGGCCGGCCAGCGACCAGGAGCCGCCGGGCTGGCGGTTCTGGCGCAGTTCCAGGCCGCGGAGCACGACGTCATGCACCGCGCGGGCGCTTAACACGAAGCCGCGCACGCCCACTTCGATGCTGAAGTAGTACGGCTCGCCGGCGATCTTGACGTAGAGCACCTGCTCCTCGGCGCTGAAATAAAACGAGTCCTTCGTCAGGTCCGCCAGTCCCTGGCCGATGGTGGTCAGCTTGGGAAAGGGCGCGTTGGTGTAAACCGGGTCCAGCCCGATGCGCTGGAGCGGCTGGTGCTCGTTGAGGAACACCTGGGAAACCCACCGTGCGGAGCGCTCCCGATACGAACCGGCGAAGGCGGGATCCTCGAAAAACTCGTCGCCCAGTTTGATGCTCCAGACATCGGCCCAGGCACCGGGAAATGGCTCCTTGCCCTGCGCGGCGGCACCCAGCTTTTTCCATGTGCCTTGGACCAACTCCGAGCCTTTGATGACCACGCGCGCCTCGGGGGCGGCGGCAAAGGTGATGGGCT
Organism: uncultured Verrucomicrobiota bacterium; assembly: GCA_903847485.1. GTDB lineage: Bacteria > Verrucomicrobiota > Verrucomicrobiia > Limisphaerales > JAJXZI01 > CAINDV01. Next base: position 2,048 of record CAINDV010001028.1, on the reverse strand, counting down.
GTCCCGGCGTGCCCGAGACCTTGAGTTCGACGTGTTCGCGGTAAATTCCCGACCGGATCAACACCACATCGCCCGGCTGGAGCTTCTTCCCTGTGGCGGCCCGGCCTATGGTTTTCCAAGGCGCGACGGCGTTGCCGGCGTTGCCATCGGAGGCGTTCTTCGCCTGCTGGTCCACGTAGTAAGTCGTGGCGTGCAGCCGTCCACCGCCGACGGCGGGCAGCACCAGCCACAGCGCCAGCCAGCGCGAAATGGAGGCCCGTGGCCACCAACGAACGGGCGAGTGGGCGAGCCGGCGAATCGGCGAGCAGCAGACCGCTGCGTAAGAGCAGAGTTTTCGCAAGAGCGTGGCATTGGTGGTCATGGGTGGATGATTGCCCGGCAGGGCCACATGGACAAGCCTTGAGCGGCAATTTTCATTATGGCCACGGAATGGGGCGAGTGGGTGCGGCCAGCGGCTCGCCCATTCGCCCGCTCGCCCCTTTCCTTGTCCGTATTGAGAATTGCTAAGAGCGCGTATGGAAATTCAAGGAGTGGCGTTAGCCAGCCGTTTGAGCATGAGGCGGATCAGGGGCAGATAGATCATGGATTCGCTGGATTGAGGGGCCGTTTCATAATCGCGCGCCAAGCGCCGCGACTTGACCAACCAGCCCAGTGTACGTTCCACCATCCACCGCCTGGGCAAGATGTGTAAGCCGCTGGCGACCGTTTCGTGGACGCCTGGTTCAACGCCCGCCGCGTGGTGGACACCGGCCGCCGCGCCAACAAGCCCACGCCGCCCGCGCCCGCACCCACGCCGCCGGCCGCGTAAGCCAAAGGCAACTGAGTAGAAACAAGGAAGTGCTGGCAACTGGGGAAGCGCATCCACTACGCTTCCGCGCTGCCAACGCTGCGCTGGGGCGAATGGCTTCTGTGCGCGGCCAGGCACACGCAACATGAACACCAAAGCACAGGCAACTGACGCCGGGCGCATGAAGAATACCGGCGACGAGGTTCCCGATCAAAATGCCGGGAACACCGACGAAACCGGCCGCCTCTGCCGCCTGAACCTCGCCGTCCACGGCCTTGAAGGCGAAATCAAACCCGGCGGCAACATCAACAGCTACTACTGCGACCCGCGTAATCTGGTCACCGCCAACGCCATTTCCCACTACTAACCCACCATGCTCACCGGCGACATCCGCAGTAAAATCGACGCCCTCTGGAATGCCTTCTGGACCGGCGGCATTTCCAATCCGCTCGAAGTCATCGAGCAGATCACCTACCTGCTGTTCCTGAAACGCCTCGACGACCTGCACACGCTGGAGGAGAACAAGGCCGCCCGCCTGAAGCTCAAGACGCTGGAACGCCGCGTCTTCCCCGACGGCAAGGACCCCAAGGGCCGCGCCTACGAAGACTGCCGCTGGTCGCGCTTCAAACATTTCGAGGCCAAGGAAATGTTCGAGGTCGTGGACCAGCACGTCTTCCCGTTCCTGCGCACGCTGGGCGGTGACGACTCCACCTACGCGCACCACATGAAGGACGCGCGCTTCACCATCCCCACACCCGCGCTGCTCGCCAAGGTCGTGGACATGATTGACGGCGTGCCGATGGAGGACCGCGACACCAAGGGCGACCTCTACGAGTACATGCTCGGGAAGATCGCCAGCGCCGGGCAGAACGGCCAGTTCCGCACCCCGCGCCACATCATCCAGCTCATGGTCGAACTCACCGCGCCCACGGCGAAGGATGTCATCTGCGACCCCGCGTGCGGCACGGGCGGCTTCCTCGTGGCGGCGGGCGAATACCTCCGGCGCCACCACCCGGAACTTCTCCGCGACGCGAAGCTCAAGGAGCACTTCCACCACCACCTCTTCCACGCCTTCGACTTCGACAACACCATGCTCCGCATCGGCAGCATGAACATGCTCCTGCACGGCGTGGAAAATCCCGACATCCGCTACCGCGACTCTCTCGCGCAGGACCACGCGGGCGAGGAGGAAAAATACACCCTCGTCCTCGCCAATCCGCCCTTCGCCGGCTCGCTCGACTACGAGAACTGCGCCAAGGAC
>CAINDV010001027.1 GCA_903847485.1 uncultured Verrucomicrobiota bacterium | reverse complement strand
TTGAGCACTTCAATTACCGCGCCACCATCGGCCTGATGGTGAAGAACAACCGGCTGGCCCCGATCCTAAACCAATACAAGGAGCTCGCGCTCGGCCCCGACCAGCTTTCCGGATTGGAGATGGGTTATATTTACGAGGAGTTGCTCCGGCGCTTCTCGGAACAAAGTGGTGACGAGGCCGGGGAACACTTCACGCCGCGCGAAGTCGTCCGCCTGATGGTCGAGTTGCTCGATATTCCCATCCCGGACAAGCACCTCTCCATCTACGACCCCGCCAGCGGCACGGGCGGCATGTTGTCCGTGGCGAAAGAGCACCTATTGGAGCGCGCCGACACACCGGAGGAAAAGGCGCGGGTGGAGAAATACGTCACCGTTCATGGGCAGGAACTTTCGCCCACGAACTACGCCGTCTGTCAGGCCGACCTTCTCATCAAGAACGACCGGCAAGCCACCGTCCACCTCGGCAACTCGCTCATCCCGCACGACCCGCACAGCAAGGAACCGGGCGACCAGTGGCCGGAGTCGAAATGGCGCTTCAACCGGATGCTGAGTAATCCGCCCTTTGGCGTCACCTGGGGCGGCAAGGACGGCTACGAAAAGGAAGCCCGCAAGCTGGAGCTAACCCGCTACCAGGCCGGGATGCCGCGCGTGAATGACGGCGCACTGCTGTTTCTGGAAACTATGCTCGCCAAGATGGCCCCGCCCGAGGAAGGCGGCAGCCGCCTCGCCATCATCTTCAATGGCTCGCCGCTCTCCAATGGCGATTGCGGCTCGGGCGAGAGCGAAATCCGCCGCTGGATTCTGGAGCACGACTGGCTCGACGCCATCGTCATGCTGCCTGACCAACTGTTCTACAACACCGGCATCTTCACCTACGTCTGGCTGCTGCGAAACGACAAGCCCGCCAGCCACCAGGGACGCGTGATGCTCATTGACGCCCGCCAGCAGTTCGAGAAGGAACCCAAATCCTTCGGCAACAAACGCCACCGTATCACCGACGCCCACCGCGCGTGGATCGAGGAGCGTTACACCAAAGGGTGGGCCAAGGGCTACGCAGACGAGCAGGTCAAAATCTTTCCGCGCGAAGACTTCGCCTATCACAAAGTCAGCGTCGTCTTCTGGCAGACGGATGAGCACGACCAGCCCGCCGTCGTCACCGAGGCTTACGAGAAGGCTTTCACTGCCGCGAATGTGACGAAGGAGCAGGACTTCCACGAGAGCGGCCTCACCTTCCGCGTGCGGGTGAAGGCGAAGGGCAAGGAGAAGACCGTCGAGTTCACCGTCAAAGCGAAGGACAATGCAGTCAAGAAGTTCAAGGAAGCCCTGGCCGACGCCGACGAAACACTCTCCGTCGAATGGACGCACCGGCACTACGTGCAGGACGACGAATACATCCCGCACGGCGAGGACATCGCGGCCTTCCTGAAACGCGAAATCGCCAAACCGATCATCCGCTGGGAAGAGACCAAGAAGGACGGCAAGACGATCCTCGGCTACGAAATCCTGCCGAACAAATACTTCTACCGCTACCAGCCGCCCACGCCCGCGAAGGACTTGCTGGCGGAGTTCTGGAAGCTGGAGAAGGAGGCGGAGAAAATGCTGGAGGGACTCGCAAAATGAAAACCACAAACGACTCGACCGTGATGACCTCGCCGGAATACCGGCGGTTTATTGAGGACTTGAAGGCGCGGGTGATCTCCGCCCGCATCTCGGCGGCGCGGGCCGTGAACTGCGATGTCATTCTGCTCTATTGGGACATCGGGCGTGCCATCGTAGAGAAGCAGCAGGTGCTTGGCTGGGGGGATGCGGTCGTGGAAATGGTGGCGGCGGACTTGCGGCGGGCGTTTCCAGGGATGCACGGATTTTCCCCCTCGAATGTCTGGAGGATGCGTCAGTTTTTCCTGCTGCATGCCCAGCCGGACTTTCTCGCGCAAGCTGCGCGAGAATTGGGAAATGGCAGCCGAAAAAGCGGTTCAGAACAAATTCTCGCGCAGGTTGCGCGAGAATTGTTGTTGCCGATTCCGTGGTGGCATCATGTGGAACTGATGGCGAAGGTCAAAGACCCCGCCGCTCATTTCTACTACCTCCGCGCCACCGCCCGCTTCGGCTGGTCGCGAAATGTCCTGCTCAATCAGATCAAGGCCAGCGCCTACGAACGCGCGGTCACAGAGAAGAAGACGCACAATTTCGACCTCGCCCTGCCGGAGCACTTCGCGGAGCAGGCGGATGAGATGCTCAAGAGTTCCTACAGCCTGGACTTCCTCGGTCTGCGCCGCGCCGTGCGGGAACGCGAACTCGAAGATCGATTGATCGAACGGTTGCAAGCCTTCCTGCTCGAACTCGGCTACGGCTTCTGCTTCGTCGGGCGGCAATACCGGGTGGCTGTCGGGACCAAGGAGTATTTCATCGACCTGCTCTTCTACCACCGCTTCCTGAAAGCCCTGGTGGCCTTTGATTTGAAGGTAGGCCCCTTCGAGCCGGAGTTCGCCGGCAAGATGGATTTTTATCTCAACGTGCTCAACGACCAGGAACGCGGCCCCGGGGACCAGCCCTCCATCGGCATCATCCTCTGCGCGGAAAAGGACGACGTGGAAGTCGAGTATGCGCTCCGCTCCAAGGCCAATCCCATCGGTGTCGCCGTGTATGAATTGCAGTCGAAACTGCCAGGGGAACTGAAAGGCAAACTGCCCACCACGAAACAGCTCGCGGATATTGTGCGGGCGGAAATGGAGGGGGGACGATGAAGCTTAAGTCTTCCAGTTGTCTGAACATGCTGCCCATCGGTTGGAGACTGTGTCGTTTGAAAGCCGTTGCGAACATTCGCTACGGCTTGGGACAACCACCACCCGAACTCCCGTCTGGCGTGGCGATGATTCGGGCGACGGATGTGGATGCAGGAACTATTCGAGCAGACAACCTGCTCCGCGTTGATCCAGAAGGGTTGCCACCGGACAGAAATCTTTATCTCAAGACGGATGAGATCATCGTTGTTCGCAGCGGCGCATATACTGGTGATTCAGCAATCGTCCCTGCGGCTTTGGCGGGCGCGGTTGCGGGATACGATATGGTCGCCACGGTGACACATGCTTCACCGCAGTTTGTTGCCTACGGTCTCTTGAGCAAATACGTCTTGGAGGATCAAATTCTCCTGCTCACCCTACGTGCAGCTCAACCACATCTGAACGCTGAGGAATTGGGAGGGGTTGTCTTCGCCATGCCACCCACTCGCCAAGAGCAACAGCGCATCGCGGCGTATCTGGATGCGAGTTGCGCGGCGATTGACGCGGCGGTGACCGCCAAACGCCGCCAACTCGAAACCCTCGCACGATTGAAGAAAGCAATCATCACACAAGCGGTTACCACCGGAATTGTGCGATCGGTTGAAAAGAAGCCTTCAGGTAAAGACTGGCGAGTGACGGTTTCATGCGGCTTGGCGCAGGTCGTCCGCGAGCAAATCGGGGCATCTGGCCCAGCAAATTCGCGGGGCCACGAATTTCTTGAACGCATGGGTTATTGGCAAAGACACGAGAAATTGGGGCCAGT
>CAINDV010001026.1 GCA_903847485.1 uncultured Verrucomicrobiota bacterium | reverse complement strand
GCCAGCTTGTGCTCGCTCTCAGAATGGTGGCGGGTTGGAGGGAACGCAAACAGGCGCTTCCCGCTGCGTTCTTCGCGTCTCTGCGGTTTGCTCGAAAGTTTCGACTGCATGGTTACGGCTTAGAGCCTGTATGAAAACGCCTGGCGCGGTAGGGCGAGGCGCCTGCCGAGCCTCTATGGCAGCGGCAACGCGATCCTACCGACCGGCTCGGCAGGAGCCTCGCCCTACCGCTAACGACTTTCCAACACGCTCTTACGGAGACATCGCGGCGGGAGGTAGAGTGCAATAATCGCTTGCCTTCTTAGCGCGGCGTAGGTTGACTGTCGCGCATGAACACAATCTACGAACCCGAGTCCCATCGTCACCAACGCATTACCCGGCGTCACGCGCTGGCACTGGGAGCTGCCGCCACGGCGGCGGCGACCGTCAATTTCAACCTGCTGGCCGCCCCGGCCGGCCAACGCACCGTAGTCGTCTGGTCCGAAGGCACCGCCAATGTGAATGCCAACTCGAAGAAGGTTTATCCCAACGACATCAACATCGCGGTCGCCGAAGGTCTGAAGCCGCTCGCCGCCCGCGGCTGGCAGATCATCACCGCCGGCCTCGCGGACCCGGACCAGGGCCTTAGTGACAAGCGACTCAATGACACTGACGTGCTGATATGGTGGGGCCACCAAAAGCATGGCGACGTGAAGGACGAACTGGTGGCCAAGATCGTCAAGCGCGTCAAGGAAGACGGCATGGGCTTCATCGCTCTGCACTCGTCCCACTTTGCCAAGCCCTTGAAAAAGCTTCTAGGTACAGCCTGCTCTTGGGGCGAGTACCAGGCCGATGGCACCTCCGTGAAAATCACCGTCAAGGAGCCGAATCATCCGATCGTCAAAGGCGTGAAAGACTTCGCGTTACCATTGATCGAGCGCTACGGCGAACCCTTTGCGGTGCCGACGCCGGAGGCCGTGCCGCTGGACGGCGTGTACACCAAGCCGAACGGCGAGCAGGCACCCGGCCGCATGTGCTTATGCTGGACCATTGGCAAGGGCAAGGTCTTTTACTTCACCCCCGGCCACGAGACCTACGACGATTTCTTCCGGCCCGAGGTGCGCCTGATCCTTGCCAACGCCGTGGAGTGGACCGCGCCTAAGCGGTAAGTTCCCGGCACCCACGGCTGGGCCGCCCGGCCATTCAATTAGGAACTGTTCAGCCCGAACTCCGCAGTCGAATGACGAAGCGTTGCTGCCGACTAACGTCAGCGGCTATCCCATCAAGGATGCAGTGGGTTTCGGGCTTCGTCATTCTTTCATCCTTCAGCCAATGCCAAACGCCGGAGACAGGACGAATCCTATCTCCGGCACCAACACCTGCACCTATGAAATTAGAAGTCTTGGCAGTCACCTGCCAACGGGATGCCACCATTCTTGCGGCCACCGGCAGCAGCCAGCGCCGAAACGGGCTGGGCCGCTTGGGCGGGCGCTAAGAGAGCGTGCGGCGTGGCTTTCGCCTGGGCCGTGGAAGTCACGGTGGTGTGCCGGACGGACCGGGCCACACCGGGCTTAACACTCAACCCGGTATGAGTCTTCTGGCCGTCCACTAAGCGCAGCAGTTCCGCGACGGCTTCTTTCAACGCCTCCGCCTGAGCCGTCATTTCCTCGGCGGCGCTGGCGCTCTCTTCGGCGCTGGCGGCATTGGATTGAGTTACTTTGTCCATCTCCGTCACGGCGATATTTACTTGCGAAATACCCTGGCTTTGTTCTTGGGACGCGGTAGCCACTTCGCCGGCCAATTCATCCACCTTCCGGGCCTTGCCGACAATCTCCTCCAAGCTCTTAGCCACCTTGGCACTAATCTCCGCGCCTTTGGCACTTTTCTGCACGGCGTCTTCGATCTTACCGGCGGTTTCCTTGGCGGCTTGGGCGCAGCGCCGGGCGAGGCTGCGCACTTCGTCCGCCACCACCGCAAACCCCGCGCCCGCCTCACCGGCGCGGGCGGCTTCGACGGCGGCGTTGAGCGCCAGGATGTTGGTCTGGAAAGCTATCTCGTCAATAGTCTTGATGATCTTGGCGATGTCGGCGCTGGAGAGTTTGATGTCATCCATCGCCGTGACCATAGCGGTCATATCTTTAACGCCTAAGTCACCAGCCTGCCGGGCTTGGCTGCCTAACTCCTTGACCTTGCCGGCCGTCTCGGCGTTGCGCTTAGTCATGCTGGACATCTCTTCCAGCGAAGCGCCGGTTTCTTCGAGGGACGCGGCCTGTTCGCTGGCCCCCTCGGCCAGCGATTGACTGGCGGAAGAGATTTGGCCGGCGGCGGCGGCGGTTTGCTCGGCACCGGCACTTAGGGTGTCGGCAATCCGTTTCAGGATTTTGTTGATGCCCCGGCTGGTCCAGAATCCTATGCTCCCGCCCAAGAGGCTCAAGGCAACCAGCACCGCCACCACCAGAGTAATTGCCTGGCTGGCCTGCTGTTGGGATTGGGCTTTTATGGAATCGGCCAGTGCCATGACTTCTACGGTCGGGCAAGTGGCGGCCATGACATAGGAATAGCCGCCGATTTTCAGGGGTTGGAAAGACACCAGTTTGGCAATGCCCTCAAACACGTAAGCGGCGTTCCCGGCCTCCCCCTTCAGCATCCGGTCCTTCACGATGCGGGCTAGTTCGCCGTGTTCCGGGCCGGTCAGATTCTTGTGGTCTTTGAGGGTATATTTGGGATGCGTGATCAACTCGCCCAAACCGTTAAGGAGGTAAGCATAGCCCGTCTTCCCATAAGTGCGTCCGGTCATAATGTCCGCGACCAATCGCCAGTCGGCGTTCAGTACGACTACCCCTTGCAGTTTGGAATCAACATAAACCGGCGTGGCCACCCGAAGTTCCGGCTCCCCAGTGTTCAGCGCGATTTCCACCGGCGTGCAATAAACTTGCCCCGCCGGCAGTTTGGCGGCCTGCTGGAACCAGTCGAGACTGGCCCGCGAACCTAGCTTCGTCTCCCTCTGTCCATTCTTCACCACGATGATCTCGTCCCCTTTGGCGTTGAGATACCGGATTTGCGAGTAGATCGGTTTGTCCTGCAAGGTGGCCAGGCGGTAAAGGCTGGTCATCTCTTCAGCCAGGCGCGCTTTGGTGCCCATCGCCGTCAGCCGGCTCATATCCTCCCAACAGCCGCTGACACAGACGAGCCAGTCCCAGGCGGGGAAATACTGGTAGGCAATGAACTTATCCCGCCCTTCAAAGGTGTAGTTCAACACTTGCGGGGCCGCAGCGTTCTTGCGGTCGAGCAGCGGCTGGAAGGCTGTTAGTTTCAAATCGGTGATCGTGCTCTTGCCGATGAGTTGTTTCTGGGGATGAACCACCAGCACGCCTTTTGAATCCATCACAAAAGGATAGCCCTCGGAGCCGATCTTGATCTCTGTGATGGCGTGGTGGAGGTTATCATTATCCTGTTCCTTCACCCCCACGAACAGCATGCCGATGATCTTCCCGGAAGGCTCCTTGATCGGCTGGTAGGCGGAGACATACCAGGCATTGACCACCCAGGCCCGGCCGTGGAACGGGACGCCTTTCAAAACAGTGCCGATCACTGTGTTCGTAGTGCCATCTGGATTCCGGGCCGGAATGAAGGTGCCAATCGCGCGTTCGCCATTCTCCAGCTTGACACTGGTGGCGACGCGAATCATGTCGCCAGCGTCGTTCATTCTTTGAAAGAGGGTGCAGGCACCGCCGAACAAGCGGGTGACTTCATCCACCAAGGGCGTGGCTTTCGCGAAGGATTTGTTGGGCTCGATGATGACCGCGCCGAGTTGCAGGGCGGGCAGGGTGATGGCCGAGCTTTGCTGGCTGGCTTGGTTGACCGCTGGCCAGGTGACCGTGTTGGTGGCTAGGTTGACCGGTCCGGCCCGCTGAAGGAAGCTTTCGGCCACCGCTAGATTCTTCACCAGAGTCGCTTCCAGGAAGACCTGCTGCACCTGGCATAGGCGCAAGACGTTGGCCAAGACTCCCTTCGCCTCGTTTTCACTGGCTTGGTTGGACTCCTTGTTCTGGCCCGCCTGCGCCTCTGCATAGCACAACACATTGCCGGACTGGGCCAGCTTCCGGGTGTCCGTCTCGAGGCTGCGCGTGAAGTTCAGGAGGGTTTCAACAGCGTTCTTACTGCCGGTCGTCAGCATTTTCTGAGCCTCTTCGCTCAAGGCGGTGCCAGATGACTGCGTCACCTCCCGGCTGAAAGAAGTGATGGACCAAAGGGCCAAGCCCCCCATGATCAGCAACGGAATGATAACCAAAGCCAGACTCGTAACGATCAGCTTCTTCGACAAGGTCATCCTCATAGTTTGGGGTGCTCTTTTGTTTGACTGATAAGCGGTGGCTAAACCCGCCGGGTCAGGGACCGGGCCTACAGGGACCGGGCCTGCCGGACTACGCTCTGGCTGTAGGCCGGGTGCCCTCACCCGGCGGGACAGGCGCAGTCCTTGTCCAAGCGAGTTTAGAAGCTTAGTTGTAGTTGAGTCAGAACGACCTGTTCGTTTTGGGAGGTGATCGGGTTACTGTTGCCGCCGTGGAAGTCAGTGTTCTCGTAGTTGAGCGAGAGCTTAAGGTTGCGGCTCCAGTACCAGTTAGCGCCTACGCCCCAGGCGAAGGCCCCGGAGGGTGCCGTGGTGGAGGAGGCGAAGGTGGGGAAGGTGGCGCTGTCGAAGGTGATGCCCTGAATGCGCGCCGCCAGTTCCAAGGCACCCCAGCCGCTGTCCTTGGTGAAGTTCAACGGGTTCTTGACAGTGACGGGCTTCCAAGAGTTCTTCTCGCCGGTAACAAAGTAAGACGCGGCGACCTGCCAGGCGCGGTTGATGAGTGTGCCGGTCGCGACTGGCGTGATACCAGTTCGGCGGACATCTTGGGAAGCCACCACATATTCACCATAGAGGCCGAACGGCCCCCAGTAGTAACTACCCTGGGGCGCGATTCGCCATTGCTCGCCGTCGGTGACGCTGGCACTGTAGGGAGTAAAGGTAGGAGAACCGAAGATGCTCTGCTGGCCGGGGGACTTGTAGTTCACCAACGGGGTGTTGTTCAGGCTGCCATAAGTGCCGCCCACGCCCACGCCGAAGCCCTCGAGCGCCTTGACGCCACTGTCCTTGAGCGGCAGGGCAAACAGACGCCCGGCTAAATTGCCCTGGTCGAACGACTGGAAATCCGAGCTACCGCCGTCGGGCGTGCTGTCGAACACGCCCGCCTGGTAGTTGAGCTTCCCGCCCAGCACGTCGCCTTGAAGCATCGCCCCCACGGTATAGTCAGGCGTCAACATCGTCGGAAAGCCCGTCTCGATGAACAGGAGGTTGGCGGTGGACTGGCCCCGTTCCAACCCGGCCGGCATCTTCATCTTACCGACCTGGAGCTGGAGTTCGGGCAGGAAGCGAAGGCCCGCCCAGGCCTCTTTCAAGAAACCGTCGTTGCTTGTGGTGCCATTCGCGCCGGAAGTGTTTCCCGAACCAAAATCCAGCATGACGCGGTAATCAATGAACTGGTAGAGCGAGCCTTCAAAGATGGGCCGCACCCGGCGCATCAGAAAGGTGTCGGGGTAAGTGGCCGCCGAACTGGCCACGCCGAAGCGGGCATCCGCCTGGATGTAACCGCGGACGCCGAAGACGAAGTTGGAATCGGCCGAGCTTACTTTCAGGCCGTTGGCACCGAGCGAAACGGTGGGCGCGGTCTTCGCCTTGGCGGTGATGGTCTTCACCTGGCTCATGGTTTCCTGGTTGGTGGCGTTCTTCTGTTCGAGGAGTTGCACCTTTTGGGACAGGGCCTCTATCTGCTGGCGCAAGGCTTTGAGTTCGTCACTCGTCTCATCGGCCCGCAAGGGGCTGACGCTAAGGGCCAGGCCGAGGACGGTTCCGGCGACCAGCCAGTGAGTTCCGTGGATCATTGTATTCATGCTTGTTATCGCTTTGCTATGTCGGTTAGTTGAATCGGTTGTCCGCACTTAGCCCGCCAGCGCACTGGCGGGCCAAATTCATTCTTCGTTACCCGGCTTTTAGAGCCTGTTTGAAAACGCCTGTCGTGGTAGGGCGAGGCTCCTGCCGAGCCTTTTGGAACCACCGCACGACCGCCGTCGTTGAGGCTCGCCAGGAGCCACGCCCTACCACGATTACCACGACAGGCGTCTCAAACAGGCGCTAAGTGGGCCAACTGGTCCAGCCGGACCTGTTCGGT
>CAINDV010001025.1 GCA_903847485.1 uncultured Verrucomicrobiota bacterium | reverse complement strand
GCCCTCCTCACCCCGGCCCTCTCCTCCCTCCGAGGGAGGAGAGGGAGAAGACGCCGCGTCCTGCGCGCCAACTTCCTTAATTCGACGACAGTGCCCCTGCCCTCTCCCCATCGGATGGGGAGAGGGTGGCCGAAGGCCGGGTGAGGGGTTGCCATAGGTTCCAGCGGTTGACTCACAGAATTGCCACTACACCTTAAACTGTCCCGCCATGGCCTTGAGTTGCTCCGCCAGCTTGGAGAGTTCCACCGTGCTGGCTTGCACCTGTTCACCGCCTTGGCGGATGTCACCTACTGCGGCATTGACCCCCGTCATATCGCGGGCAATAGACTTAGAGACCGTAGCCGTCTGGGCAATGCGTTCGTTGGAGTCCCTCACGCCGGCGGAGGCTTGGGCGATGTTACCCGCCACATCCTTGGTCACGGCGGCTTGTTCCTCAATCGAGGCGGCAATGCTAGAAACAATCGCGCCGACTTCCTTGATGACGCCGGAAATCTTCTCGATGTCAGTGATGGCGCTACCGGCGGAATTCTGCACGCCGGAGATCTTAGCCTTGATGTCTTCGGTGGCGGTGGCCGTCTGCCGGGCTAACTCCTTAATCTCATTAGCGACGACCGCAAAGCCCTTGCCAGCCGCGCCAGCGCGGGCCGCCTCAATGGTAGCGTTGAGCGCCAATAGGTTAGTCTGAGAAGAGATGTCGGTGATAGTCTCAGTAACTTTGCCGATCTCTTGCGCGGCCCGGCCAAGCTGTTGCATCAGGGCGGAAATAGTCTGGGCCTGGGCGGTGGCTTGCTCGCTGATGGTTCGGGCTTTCTCGGAGTTAGCGGCGATTTCGCCGACGGTGGCGCTCATCTCTTCGGTGGCGCTGGCGACGGAAGCGAGGTTAGTGGCTGCCTGTTCCATACTGGCGGCGACGGAGGTAGTGTTGGCGCTGGCCTCTTCGGCGGCGGCGGCCACAGTGGACGCTTTCTCCGACATGGATTTCACGGCATGGGTCGTCTGGCTGGAAACGGCGGAGAGTTCGGTGGCGGAAGAAGCGAGCGTTTGCACACCGCCAGTGACCTCGCGCAGCAGCTTGCGGGTGTTACCGATCATGGTGTGGAAGGCACGGGCCAGGTCGCCCATCTCATCGCCCCGCTGACGGGATGCCTCGGACACTTCCTGGGAGAAATCACCCTTGGCGAGTAGCCCGGTGATCCCGACGCAGTCCTTGATAGGCACCACGATGCTGCGAGTGATGGCGGTGCCGAGAAACGCCGCCAGCCCCAGCGCCACTAGTACGCCGATAGCCAGTATCCACCGCGCCCGCTGACAAGCCGACTCGGCGATGGCATCCACCTCCTGAATGCGCTTCTCCCGCCAAACGGTGATGGCTTCTATAGCCGGATCAATCTTCTCCAGCATCTGCTTGTCGCCCTCGGACTCAAACAGGTCCAAGGCTTTAACGTCCATGCCCTCGGCCTTGAGCACCATGGCGGCGACGCGCTGGTTAAGCTCCCGGGCACCGGCCACGGTTTCCTCGAGTTTGGTAAGCAGTCGCTTGCCGTCCTCCGTCTTAGCCGCTGCTTTCAGTTCCTCAATCCCTTTCTTGTAGGCTTCGCGCTTAGTTTCGACCGCCGCCTGGCGCGACTGTTTTTCGGTCGTGTTCGTGGCGGTGACAAGGCCCCACATCTCTAGGTAGAGGGTGTCCAGAGTACTGGCGACGTCCTTGAGTTTAGTCATCTTCGCCGCTTCTTCCATCGCGTTGTCCATGTTTTGGTTAATCGCGGTTATCTCCCACCAGGCGGTGGCAGCCAGTAGCACCAGCAGCGCGGCGAGAGTGCCGAAGCCGAGGGCGAGCTTCCTTGCGGTCTTGAGGTTATTTAGGTTAATGAGCATACGTTTGTGTCTTTCTATGTTTTAGTGTTGTTATGGTTTACGAATTGAATAAATGGGTCACGCCAGCGCAGCCAGCGCCCCGGATTGGGAGCGCCAGCCTCCGGCCCGGCAGGTAGGACAGGCGTCGCGCCTGTCTCTGACATCGTCTGGGACAGCTTTCCTAGACAGATTCCGATGGCTGTGAACGGTCACTTGTTCGTGAGGCAAGGGAATGAAGATGGAGACAGGCGCGACGCCTGTCCTACT
>CAINDV010001024.1 GCA_903847485.1 uncultured Verrucomicrobiota bacterium | reverse complement strand
CGATGTTGTCGTGCGGATAGGTTGGGTCGTTGAGGAACACCGGCAGGCCGGAGATGTAATGCAACAGCACGCCCGACGGGATCACCACGAAGTCGGACTCGCAGTAGGCCTGGTAGCCGGCGTCGTTGAGCAGGCTCAACGGCAGGCAGGCGGTGGTTTCAGACATCGGCATGATGGTGCCCATGCAAGAGTTTATGGTGAAGGCATCCGTCTGCGCCTCGTCCATGACATCCTTGAAGACTTCCGCGAGGATGAAGGCGTTTTGCACGAACTCCTTGGTGGTGTGGAGCGAGACGCCGCGCTCCTTGAGGAATTTGCGGGCGCTTTCCTGGCAGGACTTGACGAGCGCCTCGTTCCGCCGGGCAGCCTGGATGCGCGGGGCAAGTTCTTTGTACGGGTAATCCACCAGGTCCATTTTCCAAAGTTCCTTGGTGCGGGCTGGAGCCGTCTGGCCGCCCGCGCCCCAGCCGGCCGCCCCGCCGATGCAAACGATTCGCTTGCCCAGCGTGTTCTTCAGGCCGCCCAACGCGCGCAACCGCCACAAGAGGTCGCCGTATTGGTCCACCACCACGTCGTTGACGTCCCAACCGGGCTGGCCGTATTCGTCCACGGTTTTGCGCAGGAAGCGCGGGGAGACAATTTCATACCAGAGATACGACGGGCCGGGGTCGTGGCGCAGGAACATGAGATTCCATTTGTCCGGCACGGTCAGGGCTTCGAGGACGTTACCACCGCCCCCGGCGGCGAAAATCAGCAGCACATCATGCGCGCCGCCGGCCAGCGCCTTGGCCTGCTCAACGGTGCGGGCGAAGGCCAGCGGCAGGATTTCCAGTGGGAACTCAGCCTGGGCTTTCATCTGGGTAAGTTCCTGGGTAATGCGCGCTTGTTCCTTGGCGGCGTCCGCCTCGGTCTGGATGCCACCCCAGTTGCGCCAACTGGTGGCCTTGCGGCGCGTGGGCGTATCGTAGGTCAGCACGGGCTGGACTTTGATCGGCCGGCGTGTGATGGGCCGGCGCTGCGGCGCGTATGCGACGGTGGCCGCGGCGGCCGGGGAAAGCGACGCCAGCGCCACCGCGCCGACGGTCAACGCGCTGAGGCCGCCGAGGAAATCGCGGCGACTGACCGAAAACGGCTCGATGGCGGGAGGTTCCTGGAGCGTGTCCGGCTGGTGGGCGGGACAGGTGCAG
The DNA here is from genome assembly GCA_903847485.1 of uncultured Verrucomicrobiota bacterium. Lineage (GTDB taxonomy): Bacteria > Verrucomicrobiota > Verrucomicrobiia > Limisphaerales > JAJXZI01 > CAINDV01. The sequence goes on along the minus strand of CAINDV010001024.1, from coordinate 712 downwards.
CAACTGCAAAAATGTGGCGGTCGATTCATGGGGATTCCTTTCTTCAGACAGTTTTGTTTATGTTTGGTTCATTACCAACATGGGCAAAAGGCTGGCGGAAATATTGCCGGGGGTCAACCCCAAACCTTACCGAATCGAAGGCAACGGCATCTTTGGGTGAACCGCGATGAATAAGTTGGGGACGGTCACGTCGGGCAACCGTGTCGCGACACATCCAGCAGAAAAAAGTGAGCTTCGACGTGGCCTTCCTCCCGGCCACCCAAGCCAGCGTCCACGCCGGCCAACTGGCCCTTCAAGCCCTCTTCGGCCAGTTCGGCCCCTGGGAGAAAATCCGCCAAGCGCCCGCCTTGGACCAGCGGATCCAATCCGACAAGGGCATCGATCCCGACGTCTATTACTGACTGATAGATTTGCTTTTGACGCGCTGCGGTTCATGACGTTCTTCTGAAAGGTGAACGGCAGGTCTGCCTGCTGGGCCTGAACCCAAGGCGCTAACGCCGCGAGGCAGAGCAGTGCAATGCAGGAGAGTCGTCGTGTCATCGTGGGGCCATCCTCGTTAAATACCGCCAAAGACGAAAGCGGGAATGTGGGGGCACCAGGGCGAGCGGTGAAACGGTGCAGTGGCCGCTTCAGCGCGCCATGATCTTCAGCGCGATTTCTCCCGCAGGTTCCGGCGCGGCGAGGCTTTTCGTCCCCCCGCCGTGCTTGAAGT
>CAINDV010001023.1 GCA_903847485.1 uncultured Verrucomicrobiota bacterium | reverse complement strand
CAGGACGTGACGTGCAACCAGCACTTTGCCAACCTCGACGCCTTGGAGCAGACGCTCCCCCAGGCGCTCCGCCCGTTTTGGGAGACACCGGCACGGGCCTTGTCGCTGATCCACCACTGGCTCCACTCTCAAGCAAACGCTACCGCCTGACTCATATTACCGATTGTTAAAGGGAAATGGTATTACGTGCCAAACACCGCCATCCTGATCTGCCCCATCACGCGCAACAATTTCGGCCTGATTTGGGGCAATTACGACAGCATGAGCAAGTTCGCCGTACCGGGCGACACCGGGTATGGCGGCTGGGACACGACGGCCCCGATGGTTTATACTCCTTACATGTGGCTCGCCAACTTCACCCCGACCATGCAGTTTCTCGACGCCAGCGGGAACATAAACCCGAACCCCCAGCTCAACGAACCTGCCTGGCCGACCAAGGCCCAGGATTGCGACAGTCGCCGGGCATTCATCACCCATCGCATCAGCAAGACGCCGGGCTCGGCCTACTGGGATCTTGGGCATATGGGGCGATTCAATGCCCCGGGTTTGTCGGGCAGCGCCGGGCTGGGCTGGTCCATTACGCCCAACCAACCGGTCGGACAGGCGGACGGGAGCGTGGTGATGCGGAAGAAATCGCTTTGCCTGCCGCGCGCCCTCGGTGGTCCGAATGGCGTCACCACGTATTACTACTAGAGTCCTTGAGTCTCAAAACACGTTGCAGACAAGTCAGGTTTTGCGACGTGTGAAAAATCCGTCTGAAGTTCTATCTCGTTAAGTCTTATTAAAACTGTGAAATGATAACGGTAGAAACAATTTTAAGCCCGCAGAGGCCGCATGGTTAGTGGAATGAAGACGACTCAACATTTTTCTGCTATCTCTGCTTCGTCCTATTCAACCCCAATTGAACCGCGCCGTGCTTTCACCCTCATCGAGCTGCTGATCGTCATCGCGATCATCGCCATCCTGGCGGCGATGCTCTTGCCCGCTCTGTCCCGCGCCAAGTCCAAAGCCCTCCTGACCAGTTGCATCAACAACCAGCACCAAATCGGGTTGGCGCAACTAAGAGCGCGTATGTAAATTCTCCGTTAACGTTATTGTACTTTTAGGCGCGTGTGCATAGTTATATCGGATGCAAAACGCATCCGACCGCTATCCTTCCGATCTCCACGATTCGGAATGGCAGTTACTCCAACCGTTGCTGCCCGCCGCCCGCAAACGCGGCCGCCCCCGCGAACGAGATTTGCGCGAGATCCTCAACGGGATTTTTTACCTGACACGCTCCGGTTGCGCGTGGCGGCTGCTTCCCAAGGACTTTGGCCCGTGGTCCACAGTCCATGATTATTATCGCCGCTGGCGGCGGCAGGGAGTCTGGGCGCAGATGAATCACACGCTGCGGCAACAGGTGCGCGTGGCGACGGGCAAGACGGCGGTGCCCAGTGGCGCCATCCTGGACAGTCAAACCATCAAGACCGGCGATCAAGCCTGCGTCAGCGGCTACGAGGCCGGCAAAAAGATTGAGGGCCGCAAACGCCACGTAGTTGTGGACACCTTGGGACTGTTGCTGTGGGTGATCGTGGGGCCCGCCAACGTCCAGGATCGCGACGGCGCACGCCCACTGCTGCAGGCCGTGAGCCAACACTTTAGCACCCTGCGGAAAATCTGGGCCGACAGCGGTTATGCCGGCGCACTGGTTCAGTGGTTCCAAGCGCAGGTCGGTGCTCGGGATTGTGTCCTGGAGATTGTGCGCCGCTTGGCGGGCGTCAGCGGCTTCCATAGCTTGCCCAAGCGGTGGATGGTGGAGCGCACGCTGGGCTGGTTGGTCAAGTCGCGGCGCTTGGCGCGCGATTATGAAACTTCAGCTCAATCCAGCGAAGCGATGATCTATCTGACCATGATCCGCCTCATGCTCAAACGACTCGCTAACGCTAACCCTTGATTTTCCATACGCGCTCTAAGCAAACAATGAACAGACTCCTCGCGATACTCCTCACCGTGCCGTTTGTCCTCTCCGGGACGAGCCGAGCAGCGGACGCTCCGGGCGTGGTTACAGCCGCCGTTATCGCCAAAGATTGGGATAAGCTCGAAGGGGTGGATAATCAGGGGACTGCCACGCTCGAATTGGATGGCGCCACGGCCCGGGTCGCCGGGGCGGTGGCGACGCCGTTTGCCGTGGGCTGCGCGCAAGCCAGCGTTGTAGCCCGAGTCCGGGTGCTGTTGCCGGAACGAGGGGCTGCCCCGAATTTCGGGTCAGCCATGCTCGGCCTCTACGGCAAGGACCGCTCGCAGCGGCTCATGGCCTTCATTGCCTTCAAGGTTCCCGGCATGGGTGCCAACGATTGCGAGATCGGCTTTATCGCTCACAAGTCAATCCGGCGGCCCGCCAGCTTTGGCAAGTGGTACACGCTGGCTCTCGAAACCAAGGGGGGAATCGCCCGAATGAAAGCCTGGGTGGATGGCACGTCGGAGCCGGACTGGATGGTTGAGGAGTACGTGGACCCGATACTCAGCGAGATTGATGCCGCTGGACTCCGCACCTACGCCTTGCCGGTTGTCTTCGAGGGATTCGCCGTTTCCGGCAAGCCGGCAGCAGCGCTGCCCAAAAGCACCCTTGGCACCGAGGCTCAGGGAGTTACCGGCATCCTGCGTCAAGATGGTTCGCTGGAAGAACTGCGGCTCCGTTATGCCGATGGCTGGCAAAAGGTTGAATTCCGCCGCGACGACTGGCGTGGGCCGGGCTTTGGCGAAGCCATCGCCTTGGAACCGGAAGCAGGCACACCGCTGGCGTTTGCAGGTGAAAAAGAGGGCCTCCGCTACCGTCTGGCCTATGCGATTGTCGAGGGCGGGCTGCGGCTAACCGCCTCTGTTGAAAACACCAGCAAGACCGAATTTGCCCCGGAACGACTTCCGCTGGTCCTCGGCATTGACACTTTCATGAACGAGTATCCGCGTTGGAACGAGCTGTTCTTCCCCACGTTCCTGCGCTGCGAGAGCGCCTCGTTCTGGGGCTACCTGATGACCCCGCATGGACGGATTCTCGGCATCGTCTCCTCGGACCCGGTCGGCTCCTACACCATCGAATACCTGCGCCAGATGTATGCCCATCACATCTATACGATCAGTCTGGACCTGCGTCAAAAACCCCCGGTTCCCGGGCATCACCCCGCCTATGCCCCGATCGCCCCCGGCCAACAGCGGACTTGGACGGTTACCCTGGTTCCTGTCGCGACACTGGAGGCCGTGAAACCTAAACTGGCCGCCAGTGCCAGCGCACCCATGCTGGACCTCTTCCGTTATAGCCTGGAGCCGGGACAACCCGAGAAAATGCGTTTCTTTTCCGCATCCCCCGTCACCGCCAATGTCACAACGCCAGCCGGCCTCAAGGTGCCATGCGAGGTTGCCGTCAAAGGTAGCAACGCCTATGCGGCAGTCTTCAGCGACACTGCGGAGTATGGTGACTACCACATTCAGTTGAAGGATGAAGCGGGGAAGACCGCCACGGGCCGGTTCTTTGTCCGCCCGCCCTGGTCCTGGTATCTCAAGCAGGCCCGCCTGGAAGCGTTGCGCCTGACGCCCCGGGCCGACACCAGCAGCATTGATGGCTACTCCTGCGAAAGCTATTACAGCCTCCTCGGGTTTTATCTCGCGGCGAAGCATTATCCCGATCCGGCCATTGACACCAAAGGCGGCCGTCTTCTGGAGAAAGTGCTGGCGCGGTTGTTTCGGGAGAAGGACGGCAAGCGGTTCAGCGGAAACCCGGAGCGGATCACCAACGGCGAGTTCATGATCAGCCTGCTGGTGATGCGTTACGAAGCCACCGGCAACATTGCCTCGCTGGAAATGGCCAACGAATTCGCCGAATACCTGCTCTCCCGCCAGCACCAGGACGGTTACTACGGCGGCTATGGCATGGCGAACTACAATGCCGTGCTCTATCCCACCAAGGCGCTCACGGAACTGATGGCGGCGGAAAAACCACTGGCAGCGAATTCGCCCGAGTGGCAGCAGCGATACGAGCGTCACGAGCAGTTTATCAAACGGGCCATCGATCATATGGTTGCGCAGGGACGCGACGTCAAGACTGAGGGTGCCGGCACATACGAGGACGGCGCCGTTTCCTGCACGGCGGCCCAAATCGCCATGTTTGCTCTGCGCCAGGAGGATCCGGAACAGCGGCGCAAGTACATGGCGGCTGCCCGGCAGTTCCTGACAGACCATGCCTGCCTGACCCGGTTGCTGGACACGGATTCACGCTCCATCGGCGGCACCGCACGCTGGTGGGAAGCCTGGAACGATGAGATGCGATCGGCCCAGATGATGACCTCGCCCCATGGCTGGGCCGGCTGGCGCCTGTATGCGGTCTATTATGTCTATCTTCTCACCGGCGAGGAAGAGTACCTCCGGGGATTAATGAATACCATGGGCGCCTGCACCCAGTTACTGGAGTGGCCCTCGGGGCGGCTGCGGCAGGCCTTTGTCGTCGATCCTCATGTCCATAATACCGCACGGTTCCCGGATCCCGCCAATCCCCAGTGGGGACGCGCGGTAGAAACAGTTACCTGCGAGGATTACATCGGCACCATGGGCGAGTGGTGGGGCCGCACTACCAAGGGTGACACCTATCTTGACCGTGCGGAATGGGGCTGTGAAAGTGACGGCATCCCTTATGAAATCTTCAAGGCGATGGAAGAAATTGCCGTCGCCCAAGCCTTCGTCCTCGAGCGTGCCGACGGCAGCTTAGTCGGCTACAATTGCCGTGTAAGCCTGAAGGGTAAGACGATCGTGGTTACGCCCGCCGAGGCTATTGTGCAGCGAGTTCATGTTAATCTGAAGACCCCGCGCCAGGTGCGCGTCAGCTTTGCCGCCGGCGCGGTTTCGGCCAAGTGCAAGGTTGACATGCAGTGGGTGCAGCGCTGATAACAGAACAATTATGAGAACTAGATGGAACATGAACTGGCTGTTTGCGGTGGTAGTGTCTGCCCTGCTGCCGTTGGGCAAGGCGAACGCGACGTGGTATAGCGCGAACTCCGAAATCGGCTCCGACATCCTCATGGTGGAGGTTCGCTGGCCGTACTGGTGCGTCGGCACGTATTTCGCCCTGTGGAACTCGTCCCCATACCCGCAAGGTGGCTATTTCTACGGCGGTGTTGCGGTTTACGGCAAGGGCGAGAAGGCCACGCTGGAGGATCCGGAGGTGGCACTGCGGCACGAGGTCTGGTCGTTTTGGCCGAGTGATGCCTATAAGGGGGAACGGACGCGGATCGAGGCGTCGGGCAATCCGTTTGGCGGCGACAGCATGTCAGGCGAGGGCACGGAAGCGGGGATTCACAGCGGCAACCTGCCTTTCCTGAAACCGCAGCAGTGGTATCGGCAGGTCATGCGCTCGTGGCCGGATCCCAACACGCCGGAGAGCCGGGGCTACTTAGGCTGGTGGATGGAGTCGGTGGCCAGCAATCGCTGGTATCTGGTGGGCGTGGTGAGCGTGCCGGTGAAGGTCACGGGGTTGCGCGGCAATGCGTCGTTTGTCGAAGCCACGGGCGGCACGGGGCCGCGGGTAATTGACCGGCGGCGCGCCTACTATCGCTTCGATAACCAATGGCATAAGTCAGACCGGATAAGTCAGGAAAAGGGCCGCGCCTCAACCTGGCATATCATCGAGGACGGTTCGGTGTTCCGCTTCGAGAGCGGCCTGCCAACGGACTACCAGCACACGGCAATCTTCACTAACGGCAATGACGTCTTCACGCTCACGAACCAAGCCGACGCGCCGGTGCTAGGCAGCTTGAAGCTGGAGGATGGCCAGGCGACGAGCCTCGGGTCGCAACTGGTAGTTGACTGGAAGGTTTCGGCATACGGCGTTCCGCAACTGGCTTATCAGATTGACGTGTTCTCAGAAACCGGGGGCCGGGGCGAATTGCTGCTGAGCACGAAAGAGGCGCTGCCCCATGCGTATCTGCGGCGGTTGGATCTGCCGAAGCCAGCCGGCAGCGTCAAGCTAACCCTGCACGATATCTTTGACCGGCCGACTGAAAGCATCATCCCCGTCAAGCCGGCCTCGGCTACTTCAGCCTTCAGCCTTCAGCCTTTAGCCTTATCTGTGGCGGCCTCCAGCCTCCAACCCGGTCTCGACTACCGTTACTTTGAAGGTGACTGGCCATCCCTTCCTAACTTGGCGCAACTAACCCCAGCCAAGCAGGGAAGGGTCAACGCCATATCCGATTCGGCCACCCAGGGCAGGACCAAGTCCTACGCCTTCAGCTTCACAGGGTACTTACAGGTGCCGGAAACTGGCATCTATGCCTTCCGGCTACGCACGTGCGATGGCAGCCGTCTGACGATTGGTTCGCAGGTGGTGGCCGAGAACGATGGCCTCCACACCGCGACCACCCATCTCTCCCAAGCCTTCCTGGAGAAAGGGTTGCATCGCTGCCAACTCGACTATTTCCGTGGCCCTGACGGCATTGGCCATCCGACACTGAATGTCGAATGGGCCGGCCCGCGCTTCGATTACCGCCGGATCGGCCCCGGCGACTTAGCCTGCCAACGTCCCGAGGGCGAGCCGGTCGCCGGATTGGTTCCTACGATCAATAATGGCAATCTGCTGTCGGTTCGCCCGGCGCACCTGATGAAGGGCCACTCGTTCTCGAAGCTGGAAGTATTTGCCGGAAAACTGATGCTAGGCGTTGTCAGCCAAGCCGACGCAGTGGCCACTTATGTTTTGCCAGCCGGAACGCAAGCCGTCTGGGGCCGGCTGTGGTACGATGGCAGCCGCTCCGTGGATTCGGCGGAGCAGGGAATGGTGTCGGCGGATAACCGTAGTCCTAGCTGGGCGTATGCCATGCCCGGCGAACAGAAGCTGCCGCTGGCTGTGTCCAGCAGCGATGACACGGTGGCCGTGACGGGCGACGGCCAGTTCTTTGCCTATAGGACGATAGCGGGCGACTTCACGGCTACGGCCAAGATAGAAGACTTGAGCCGCAGCACGGAGGAGAATGGCATTGAAGGCAATTCTCTCATGGGCCTTTTGGTGTGCGGCCACCCCGAGCAACTCCTGAATCAAGATCACGGCTTTGGCCTGTGGGACACTGCCGGCCTGGAGATGCGAGGGACCGGATGCGACCGCGATCTCGAGACCTCTGGCCTGAGCCGCTGGCCCTTGGACAACTGCAAGCCTTGGATCAGGATCACCAAGGAGGGACGGCTGTGGCGAGGGTTCACCTCCGCCGACGGGCTTATCTGGACTAAGGTGGCCGAACGGATGTTGAGACAAGAACGCGCCTCAAACTATGTCGGCGTTGCTTTCATCACGCGGCCGCCCGGCAAGAACAAGACGCTGTTCTCCGGCAGGATCGGAAACATCACGATCACCCCGTCGGCACTGCCCGATCCTACGCCGCACGCCGCTAAGCCTACCGTGCGGGAAGGCCAGTTTGTCGGCGTGGTTTGCGACCCGCAGTCGCCTGACACGCTCTATGTTAGGACGGCTGGGAGCGGCGTGCTGAAGTCAACCGATGGCGGCACGACCCTGACACCGCTCACAATAGCGCGCCCAGTCAGAACTGTGGCTATGTCGCCATTTTCGTCGGCCATCCTACTGGCCGGCGCGGGCGACGGAAGGGCAGGGGAGCTTTGGCGAAGCGAAAATGGCGGCGACACGTGGTCCAAGGTCTCCGACGCCATGAACTTCGACGGCACGGGCACGGATGTCCTAGGCGGCGAAACCATCAGCTTCAGCACCCATGTTACCAACCAGGTCGCCGCCGCGGGCGCGTCATCGGGGCTGTATTTCAGCGACGATAACGGACAGACGTGGCGCTTCGCGGGGCTAAAGGATGAGCAGATAACGGTGGTCTCCTTCAGCACCAAGACCAAGAACCTCCTAGTTATCGGGACCGCCAGCACTAAAACCGCGCCCGGCAAACTCATTGTTTCGGAGGATGGTGGGAAGCACTTTCAAGTTGTCGCAGAGAAGAACGACTGGAGAGTTTCCAACGTGGCTTTCGAAGCCATCGCCGAAGGAGAGCAGTACCTCTACTTCGCCACCAGCAGCGGTGTCTATTACTGCTATAACCTCGGAATGTACCTCCACCAATACCGGCACATAGTCACACCCGATGTCCCATACACGGCCATTACCAGTTGGACCATCTCCAAGGAAGGCCGCAACCGGATTCTGACCACGCCCCTCAATGCGAGCGGGGCGGTCTATTCCGGCCGCATTGGATACTTCTGGTCCGTGGAATGGAACCGGCAGGAGGTGACCTCGGGCGTTGTGCCTGCAGGGATCAACAGCCTGGCCTGTGCCGGCAAAGACGGCGAGCGGGTCTATGCCACGGCCGCGAACGGTTTCTTCGTCAGCCGCGACCAAGGCCGGTCATTTGAACAACTGCCGAAGAAGTGATTGAACAGGATGTGCTCGCAAGCCCAGCGTCCTTGTTCTTCTTGCCGATGATCTCGGCTAAAGGACAAAGTAGATGAATACACATCGGTGCAGTCTCGCCGCATTGATAGCCGCCAGCTCCAGCCTGGCGCGAGCTGCGGATAACCGCATTCACTATCCCGCGTTTGGGTGACCTGTGAACATGAAGACAAACAGTAGACTGCCTGGCGTGCTGATGTTGCTGGCCGGTTTGACCGGGCTGGACGTTCGATCAGCCGACTATCAAGGCAAGTATGTTGAAGGCACAGGAGATTCCCAACGGTTAGAACTCATTGACAAGGCCTTTGAATCCATGGATGTGTCGGCGGAAATGACGAGCCTGTCGCTGTTCTACAAACGCGATTGGGACGGACTGGTCGAAAGCGCCACAGCTTGGCCGGGCTGGTGGATACAGAACACCTATGGTCCATCATACGGGATGGTTCCGTTCCAAGAGGAGCCGTATGCCACCTGGCTGAAAAACGCGCAGGCAATGTGGTTCCGGATGATGGCGGACGGGAAATCGAAGGACGCCAACGGGTATCTGGGGCCGGACGTATCGCTCTGCGATTGCACGCTTATTTTCCGCAACGGAGGCCGCGACCTTGGATTCGGTCATTTTTGCTGGTCACACTCCACTGGTCCCATTAACTACGGCGCGATAAAGATGCAGCAGACCTATTACCGCCAGGGCGATGCCGGACACGAAGGCAACGACTGGGGCATAGGGTTTACCGCGGCCGGCTTGGTCATGGAATGCGAACGCCTGCTGATCATTGGTGCCAAGTGCGGAGGCCAGGATCAAGACCAGGCTGCTTCCATTACCCTCGGCCACTGGACACACATAGCCGTAGTCATCAATAAGGATTCCCGTAGCGCCGTGATTTACATCAATGGCAGAGCGGCCTACGAAATGAAAGAGCTGCCTTTGCAAACGGCATATTAAGGTAAGCGTTCACGGTTTGGCTGTCGGTGAGCCTGCAAGTTCGTCGCATCTATCCGATCACGGTCACGATTGTTGTTCCGCCGAAACGGCCCACGATCACAAGCGTCACTTTCCCGCAAGGCGGCGTGCCCACCTTCAAGCTCTCCCCGACTTCGACCGGCTGCAATTACCGCCTAAATTACCGGACCAATCTCACGTCTGGCAGTTGGCTCCCGGTGGAGGTTGGCGGTTGGACCGCCGGTAACGGGGGCGAGTTGACCCTCACCGACCCATCTCTTGGCACAGAAAGGCATCGGTTTTATCGAGTCGAGCTTCAGCAGTGGGAATTTTGGGGGGAGGCCCATGAATAGCGCGCTGCGTCACAGCGTCTCGTAGAATTCATGTGCTTTTGCGTATAGACTGCGCTTACAATCTTCGTGAAACTCCAGACTTTGAAAATGAGAAATCTGTTTATGAAATCAGCCCGCCTCGAGCGGAGCAACAGCGTCGGGCGCATGGACGACGCCCTTGGCAATTCAACCTGCCGTGAAAGTGGTCCTGGGTTTTGGCTGAGCGCCCTGGCCGAGCTGGCGCTCCTTTGGCCGGTTTTCCGAGTGCCATTGGTCATCCGGCTCATCCTGTGTGTTTCCCTATTTTCATGCTGCTGGCCGGCGTGTGGCGCCACAAACGACCTTGAGGCGTTAAAAGCTGATACCCAGTTTTTCACCGACGCGAGCTGCAGTCAGTTGAAGCCGCAGGTGAAGCGGGAGAACCTGGCCGGCTTCAGGAGTGAGTTGCTCAGGACAGTGGCCGCCGGGATGCTGGTTGGAACTTATGATACGACCTGCCGCGCCGCCAGCTACGAGGCGTATCCATCGCCTCAAGAGTTGGGCCGAACCCTGAAACTGGGCGATGGTTTCAGCCGCTACGAGAACATCACGGGGATATTCCTTGAAGCGGGCGAACAGGTCGTGCTGGTGGGCGGCACCGGGGGCAAGGAACTGTCCCTGCTCATTCCAGATTGGATGCGCAAGCCGGCCGAAGGGGCCGATCCCGAAAAGGATCCCAATGGATGGGGTTTGCACCAGCAGCAGATCGGGGTCAAGGAGGGTGTGAATGTGGTCCAGGTGAAAAAAGGCGGCAATGTGTATGTGAGCTACTTTGACGACCACTCGGAAACAGCGCCCAGGGTGTCCGTTCACTTTGCAACCGGCAAGGTGAATGGCTTTTTTGAGGGCACTCGGCAGACGAACGAGGATTGGAACCGCCTGCTGGACCACGCGGTAAGCCCTATCCTGGATGCTCGCGGCAAGCACATTCAAGTGGCCTATCCGGTGGAGTGGTTCAACGTCCACACCCGGGGCAAGGGCGTCGAGTTAGTCCGGAACTACGATACGATGCTTGAGCATCACTACTCAGTGATGGGGTTGGTCAAGTACCAGAAGGTGCCCCGAAATCGCATCCTCGCGCGGGTGAATTTTAATTACTACATGTTCCGAGATGACGACGGGGTAGCTTACCTCGGCAATAAGGACACCATGCGCATGGTGGCCGACCCGGGGGTAGTCATCACCGGTGACCCTTGCTGGGGGTTTTGCCACGAGACTGGGCACGTGTTGCAAATGATTCCACAAATGACCTGGGGCGGCATGACCGAGGTGAGCTGCAACATCTTCTCGATGTATACCGTAACCGGGATGGGCAATGAGAGCAGGCTCAAAGCGCAGAAGAACTATGCCTCGGCCCGCAAGAAGATAATCGAAACCAATCCCCGGAAATCCTATCTGGATGATTCGGATGTCTTCGACCGGCTGGTGCCCTTCTGGCAGCTCCACCTGTATTTTGTGAAAAAGGGGCGGCCCGATTTCTATGCCGACGTGATGGAAGCGATGCGCGGCCGTACGGCTGCCGGGACGGGAGATGATTCCATTCGGAACCAGTTTGAGTTCGTGAAGATCTGCTGCGACGTGGCCAAGTTGGATCTGACGGACTTCTTCGACAAATGGGGATTTTTCTGGGTCGGGCAGCTCACCGTGGACGATTACCGCAAATACCGATTCACCATCACCCGGGAAATGGTGGACGATGCCAAAGCCTATATCGCGAAGCAGGGATTTAAGAAGCCGGCGGAGGACATCACGTTGGTGGAGGACTAAACAAGACCGCCACGGAGCAGAAGACCATGAAAGACCAGACGATGAAACACCCCGATGACGCAACCGCTGAATCATTAAATGGACCGCGGAAATCCATGAATACAAAGATAGTTATCCCAAAATGGCGCGCGGCGAACGGCCGCGCTGCCCGGGCGCTCATGCTTGGCCTCGCGATGGGGTCCGGTGCCGGCCGGGCCTATGCCGCAGAGCAGCACCCTGCACCCGCGATGGGCTGGAACAGCTACACCGGCTACAGCATCGCCGTGACGGAAGAGGAGTTGTTGAAGAACATAGACTTCCTCAGCGAGAAGCTCCTGGCTTACGGTTACAATACGGTGACGGTGGACAACGGGTGGTTTCTCTCCGGCCAGGGCGATGGTGTCACCATCGCCCTCGATGCCTACGGCCGCCCCGAATCGCACCCGTACTTCTTTCCGCACGGACTTAAGCACACGATAGATTACGCCCACAAGAAGGGGGTAAAGTTTGGCATTTGGCTGCTCCGGGGAATCAACCGACGGGCGGTGGATGAGAATCTCCCGGTCGAAGGAACCCAGTATCGCATGCAGGACATTGTCAACCGGAAGTCGGCGTGTCCGTGGGCCGCCGCTCCCTGGTGGAACTACGGCGTGGATATGACCAAGCCGGGCGCGCAGGAGTATTATGACGGTCTGGTCCAGAAGTATGCCGACCTTGGGGTTGACTTCATCAAGTTCGACGACATCGTGCCCAACCCGGTCGAAGTGGAGGCAGTGGCCAAGGCGATCAAAATGCGGGCGCCCGATCGTCCTCAGTCTCTCACCCGGCGACGACATCAAGGTCGAGCACAGCGACGCTTACAAGCAGGCGAACATGGTCCGCATCACCAGCGACATTTGGGACAACAAGCATAGCCTCGAAAGCGGCTTCCACCGCTGGGAGGCAATGCAGGCTTACACCGGTCCCGAGGGCGGGAGCTTCCTGGACATGGACATGATTTGTTTTGGCCGGCTCTATGTTGTTGACAAGGATGGAGGCTGGGATTGCAAGTTGACCAAAGACCAGAGTCGGACCTTCATGGTCCAGCGCGCCCTGGCCGCTTCGCCGTTGATGCTCGGGGGTGTCCTCTATCGCATGGACGATTTTTCCATGAGCCTCTTCACCAACGCGGATATCCTGCGGTGTGATCAAAACGCCGTTATTGGCCGCCTAGCGCATCGGGAAGGCAAGCTCGATGTCTGGAAGACACCCGCGAGGGGCAAAGAAGACAAGGGCTGGATTGGTGTGTTCAACCGGGACAGCAGCAAGGTAATGAGCGTGGAGTTAACCACGAAAGACCTAGGCTTGAATCCCGAGCGGAGTTATGTCCTGAAGAATCTTTGGACCGGAGAGACTTTGCCGGCCGCGGCAACGCATGGCTTCGAAGTTTCCGCTGATGGGGTGGTTTTCATGAGTTATCAAGACAATGGGCAGGCCCCGCCCGCCGAGGCGCGCCAGAGCAACGCGCAGCTGGCAGGAAATCAGGCCCCGCGAATCAACGGGCCGGGCGTTTTGGGCATTTGGCCGGGGACACCCTTTCGGCACGCGATTGCAGCCACCGGCACCCGGCCGATAGTGTTCGCCGCCGAGGGATTGCCTCCGGGGCTGAAGGTGGATCCTGCCACTGGATTCATTACGGGTTCTATCGAGAAGCCGGGAGAGCGCACCGTTACTTTGCGGGCTAGAAACAAATTCGGCACCGGCGAGCGCGCCTTCCGCATTGTGTGCGGAGAAAAGCTGGCCCTGACTCCGCCGATGGGCTGGATGAGTTGGAATCTGTTCGGTTGCGATATCAATGAGGACAAAATGATTGCCCTGGCTGACGCGATGGTGACGTCCGGCCTGCGCGACGCCGGGTACCAGTATCTCAGCATTGATGATTGCTGGGCATACAAGCGCGCCGGCGACGGCACGATCCTCGCAGATGAGAAACGTTTTCCCAGCGGCATCAAGGCCCTCGCTGACTATGCCCATGCCCGGGGCCTCAAGCTGGGTATCTACTCCGACGCGGCGGAGCAGACCTGTGCCGGCGCGATGGGCAGCTACGGCCACGAGGAACAGGACGCCCGCACTTTCGCCGAGTGGGGAGTGGACTATCTCAAGTACGACTACTGCGGCGCGCCTGAAGACCGGGAGACGGCGATTAAACGCTACAAAGTGATGGCCGAAGCGCTGCGCAAGTCAGGCCGCTCGATTGTTTTCAGCGTTTGCGAATGGGGGGATCGCCAGCCCTGGCTGTGGGCCGGTCAGGCGGGCGGCAATCTGTGGCGCACGACCTGGGACATTCGGGATGCTTGGGAGACCGCCCAATACAATAATGGCAGCGCGGGGATCATGAACATCCTGGATCATCAAGTGGGGCTGGCCAAGAATGCGGGACCGGGAGGCTGGAACGATCCCGACATGCTGGTCGTCGGCCTGAACGCCAAAAGCGGCCCGGCGGCGCGTGGCAGGGGCTGCACCGACACCGAATATCGCGCCAACATGAGTCTATGGTGTTTGATGGCGGCACCCTTGTTTGCTGCCTGTGATTTGCGGAATATGAACGAGGCAACCCGGGAGACACTGACCAATCCGGAGATCCTCGCTCTCAACCAGGACTCGCTCGGACGGGCGGCTGACCGGAGTATCAAAGACGGCGACCTAGAAGTGTGGGCGCGCCCGCTGGCGGACGGTTCCATCGCGGTTGGCCTGCTGAACCGCGACGCTCAAACCTCCCACAAGATAAAGGTGCCGTGGTCGGACCTTGGCCTCCGCGGGGGACAAGTCGTTCGTGATTTGTGGAAAGGCCGCGCTCTGGGCGTGTTCACCGGCTATTTTGAAACCCAAGTGGAACCGCATGAGGTGGTGGTGATCCGGCTCGTCCCTGAGCAAAAGAATCCGTAAACGAGTGCCAAGAAACAAAGAGGCAACAGATGAAAATCATGCAGAGACATTCGACCATTGCGGTAATGCTGGCCGCTTTGGCCGTGGCTCCCTTGATCGCGACCGCAAAGACAACCGAGCCTCCGCCCAACGCACCGGCTGCGGTCGAATGGAACGTCGGGAAGGGGCGGCTCAGTTTGCGCTATCAGGGCGGCACGATTTTCGAGGGCACCGTCCTCGCCGAAGACGCGGCTGGACGCCCCGTGAAGGGAGCTGAGGTCAAACTTGAACCCACAGAAACCACGGGCGAGAAAGTGGAGCAACGGCTGAAGCTCACATTGGCCAAGCCACAAGAGGGTGTGAAGCTGGTCCTGCGCGGTATCGTCACCGGCAGCGATGAAGCCTTTTCCGCCGAAACCGACGGCGCGGCGCAAAAGCGCTTCCCGATGGTCCGCAACAGCGTGGGGCTGAGCCATAATCTGCGCAACCACGCGGTCTATGACCGGCGCTGGGACTGGGTGTTAGCCGGACCGTCCGACGGCGCAACGCGCATCCAGCCGAAAGCGCCGGGCAAGCAAGCGATCACCTTCAACTGGGAGAGTCGCGGCCCCGCGATCGAACTGGTCTTCCGGTCCCGGTTCTATCAGATGCACCTGGGACTTGCGAACTACGAGCCATGGACCTACCAGGTTTGGAAGGGGCCGGTCACCGGGTATTGCACCTGGTGGGCCTACAAGTATGACTTCACCCAGAAGACGCTCGACGAGTTGACGGAGGTGTTTTCGCATAAGAAGCTCCCCGACTTCGGCTACAAGTATATCCAGTTGGACGACACCTACCAGATTGGCAACGGCAGTTGTCCGACGAACTGGCTGACCTGGAACCAGAAGTTCCCAGGCGGCCCGGAATACGCGCTGAAGAAGATCAAGTCCGCCGGGATGGAAGGGGGCATCTGGGTGCATCGTGTCCACCGGCCGAGCGACCCGAACGTGGCCGACATCGGCAAGCAGCACCCGGATTGGTTCGTCAAGAAACCGGACGGCACGCTCTTCATGGACGGCGGGTTCTACATTCTCAACACGAAGAACAAGGAGGCCATCGAGGGGATGGTCCGCCCAATCTACCGTGGACATGTGAAGCAGGGCTGGCAATACATCAAAATTGACGGCGCCGGGGATCTGCTCAACGCCTACAAGAACAAGGACTGCGAGGATCACTTCAAGAAGATCAACTCGACCCCGGCCGAATCGCTGCGTGATTGGGACCGGGTGGCGCGCGAGGAACTCGGCCCGAATGTTTACATCCTTAGTTGCTGGGGCGTAGGTCCGGGGCTGAACGTGATCGGGTTAGTGGACGGCTGCCGGCTCTCCGATGATGGCTTCCGGCCGGAAACCTTGGCGCGGTTCAGCTCCTACGAAGGCGTAGTGTGGCGCAACGATCCCGACCACTGCGATATCCTTGGCACCTGGCTCATGGATCAAAGTGCCATGATGCCGGTTTTTGGCAGGAATTCACCGGTGCCTGCCCGGACCATCGTTCGACCCGCCATTTGCAGCCTCGCCGGCAGCGTGCTTATGGTCAGCGACAAGGTGGAGGTGTACCAGGACGACTTGAACATCGAAGGCATGAAGCGCAGCGCACCGGTGCTCCCCACTGTGCCCGGGCAGCTCTACGATCCAGGCCATCAGGCGGCCACCTGGTGGTTACAGGAGATTGACCGCCCCTTCGACCACTGGTCGGTGCTGGCGCGCATCCAGTGGGCGAAGAAAAGGGAGACGGAATGGAAGTTCGATTTGAAGGGCACGCCGCAGCAGGAGGTCAAGTTCGCGGACTTGGGAATCGAGGCGGACCGCGAATACCTGGTATTTGAGTTTTGGAGACAAAAGTTCCTCGGCAAGTTCAAGGGCTCGTTCGCCGCACCCGCGATGGATGTCAATACCGGCATGGACGTCTTCGCGATCCGTGAGGCGCGACCGCATCCGTGGGTGCTCTCCACTACCCGCCACCTCTCCCAAGGCGGCGTCAGCCTGCTGGACGAACGGTGGGACGCCGGCAGCAAGACCCTCTCCGGCAAGAGCGCGGTGATCGCAGGCGATCCGTATGCGTTGACTGTGCATGTCCCGCAGGGATTCCGGCTCAAGAGCGCTACCATCACGGGCGAGAAGGCCGAGACCGCCAACCAGGATGAGACGGCGACGATCCGCATCGTGCCGATTGCCACCAAGACCGTGGAGTGGAAGATGATTTTCGGCAAATGAACATGAGCATTCGTAAAACAAGGATTTGAGGTGGATGAAAACCGCCATCCTCAAGACCACCGCCTCGGCGCACCACGAGCACGCGCCGGCGCTCGCCTCGTTGCTCACTTGGAATTTCCAACTGTTCTCAAAAACCATAATAACAATCTAAACCGCGCGTAGTATAGCATTGAGCACCGTGCTACATATATTGTCATTTTTCAATCGTTGGGCGATGCTGTGTGCGATGCTGGCGTTATTGGTATTGGCGTTTGCCAGTCGGACGGTCCGGGGGGCGGCGGCTGAGGATTTTCAGGTGCAGGTCTGGGGCCCGGATGAAGGGCTGCCGGACAGCACGGTCACGAGCCTTGCGCAGACACCTGACGGTTATTTATGGGTGGGCACGTTACAGGAGGGACTGTCGCGTTTTGATGGCCAGCGGTTCGTGACCTTTCATCCGGGCAACACCCCGGAGTTGCGGTCCATTGAAATCCGTAAATTGTTGGTGGACACCCAAGGAACCCTGTGGGTAGGCACAGTGGATGCCAGTCTAATTTCCTTTCGCGACGGGCGGTTCCACTTTGAGCAGCAGAGCACAGAAATGCCGGGGGGCTGGCTATTTGGCGTGGTGTCGGCCGGCAACAATTCGGTGGTGCTTTCTTCCTATGGGGGCTTGCTGTTTCACGGGATGCTGGAAAACGGGACGAACCGGTGGGAAACGATACACCCGCCCGTTGCTATGCGTGGGTCTTCCTTTTGTGCCGATCGGCAGGGCGTGATCTGGTATCGAACGCGGGACGGAAAGCTCGGCCAGGTTTGCAGCAACCAGTTCGTGCCCATGCCGGATCCGCCGGGGCTGAGCAGTCCGCAAATCAACACACTCATCACGGACCCGGCCGGCGTGATCTGGGCCGGCACCGAGAAGGGCCTGGCGAGGTGGAACGGGAAATTGTTTGTGGACATGACGCCGACAAATGGCGAGCCGGATTTGTCGGTGCGACAAATGGTCGCGTGCCCGGACGGGACGTTCTGGGTGTGGACGGACCAAGGATTGAGGAAATACCAAGGGCAACAATGGGTGGCGCGGGTGGAATCTTGGGGCGGGGAGGGACCGGTTCGCGATCCTACGAGCGCAATCCCGGTTGGCAGGTCACTCAGTATTTTTGCTGATTCCCGCAGTGGATTGTGGGTGGTGCGTTACGGGGCTGGGTTGTGGCATGTGGACGCAGACGGGAAGGTTTCGCGTGTGCGGGGAGCGCAGGGGCTGCCCAACGCGCTGGTGGAATGCTGGTTCGAGGATCGCGAGGGTAATCTCTGGATTGGCCTTAAAGGCGGCGGGCTAGTACTTTGTCAGTCCTCAAATGAGGGGTAGAGCTTCTTGAGTTTGATGCGCGCGTCGGCGGTGGTGAAACGCCAATTGATTGTGCACTGCGGCTGATTGCGACGCGCGGTCCATGCGGCGACTTCCTGCCGCAGGAGGTGCCACTCTCCGATCCGGCGGTCGAGGCATTGGCGGCTCAGGACGCTCAACTCGATCTCGGCGAGGTTGAGCCAACTGCCATGCT